>CAKSJC010000216.1 GCA_934462885.1 uncultured Eubacteriales bacterium
GGTAAGTGCTCTCCATGCCGTATCGGAACCGTAAGGCTTCTTGAAATCCTTAATAAGATCACAGACGGTAACGGCGATATGGAAGACCTTGATAAGCTTGAAGAACTTGCAAACTACATAAAGTCTGCGTCACTCTGCGCTCTCGGTCAAACCGCTCCTAACCCGATCCTCTCTACGCTTCACTTCTTCCGCGATGAATATATCGCACATATCGTCGATAAGAAATGTCCTGCCGGCGTATGTAAGAGACTCCTCTCATTTGAGATTGATCCCGCAAAGTGCAAGGGATGTACTCTCTGTGCAAGACAGTGTCCCGTCGGCGCTATTTCCGGTAAGGTTAAGGAAGCTCACGTTATCGACAAGTCAAAGTGCATAAAGTGCGGCGCTTGTCTTGAGAAATGTAAGTTTGGCGCTATTTCCAAGAAATAATTGAAAGGGTCGGAAAAACGATATGGATATGATAAATGTTAAAATAAACGGTGCCGATTATTCCGTACCTGCGGGCGTGACAGTTCTTGAAGCCTGCAAATACGCGGGTATCGACATCCCCACTCTCTGCTATCTCAAGGACGTAAACCAAATAGGCGCTTGCCGTCTCTGTCTCGTTGAAGCAACGGGCGCGCGCGGACTTGTTGCGGCATGCGTATACCCTGCCGCAGAGGGCATGGAGGTAAAAACAAATACCCCGAAGATCAGAGCCGTCAGAAAAACAAACCTTGAACTTGTTCTCTCCGCTCACGAGAAGAAGTGCCTTTCATGCATCCGCTCAACTTCCTGCGAACTCCAGAAACTCGCTCAGGAATACGGTGTGGACGAGGATCGTTTCTGTTATTCCACTAATAAAGAACACGAGCCGCTCGATACGTCGTCTGCCTCTATCGTGCGTGACAGCAATAAATGTATTCTTTGCCGCCGCTGCGTTGCAGCCTGCAACAAGCTCCAGGGCATCGGCGCTATCGGAACCGTAAACCGCGGATTTGACTCAAAGATCGCATGCGCTTTCGAAAAGCCTCTTGGCGAAACGTCATGTATCAACTGCGGTCAGTGTATCGTAGCGTGCCCCGTAGGCGCTCTTTACGAAAAAGACGACACAAAGAAAATACTCGACGCTATTGCAGATCCGACAAAGCATGTTGCTATCTGCTGCGCTCCGTCTGTACGCGCTACCATAGGCGAATGCTTCGGCTATGAGCCCGGAACGGATGTTGAAGGAAAGATGGTATCCGCTCTTAAGAAGCTCGGCTTCGACGGAGTTTACGATATGAACTTTACGGCGGACCTTACCATAATGGAAGAAGCGACAGAGTTCCTTGACAGATTCAAGAACGGCGGAAAGCTTCCGCTTATCACTTCATGCTCTCCCGGATGGGTAAAATACTGCGAGCACTACTTCCCCGAAATGACCGAAAACCTCTCTACCTGCAAGTCTCCTCAGCAGATGTTCGGCGCAATGTATAAGACATACTTTGCCGAGAAACTCGGACTTGACCCGAAGGATATTGTTTTCGTTTCAGCTATTCCCTGCACGGCGAAGAAGTTCGAAGTGGGCAGAGAAGGACAGGACGTATGCGGCATGCCCGGAGTTGATATCGCGGTTACGACGCGCGAACTTGGCAGAATGATAAACCAGGCAGGTATTGAATTTACTAAGCTTGCCGACGAAAAGTTCGATTCACCTATCGATATCGGAAGCGGCGCCGGCGCGATATTCGGCGCAACAGGCGGCGTTATGGAAGCTGCGCTCCGTACGGCGGCTGAGGTTATCGAAGGAAAGCCTCTTGAAAAGCTTGACTTTGATGAAGTACGCGGAACCGAGGGTATCAAGTTCGCTACATATAAGATAGGCAACATAGAGCTTAATGTTGCGGTTGCTTCAGGTACAGCTAACGCAAATAAGCTTCTCCGCGGCGTTGAAGACGGCACGTATAACGTACAGTTTATCGAAATCATGGGATGTCCCGGCGGATGTGTAAACGGAGGCGGTCAGCCCACACAACCCGCATCTGTACGCAACAGCGTGGATCTTAAGGCTCTTCGCGCGTCTGTTCTCTATAAGGCGGACGCAGAAAAGCTTGAGTATAGAAAGTCTCAAGAAAATCCGATTGTGAAGAAGGTATACGAGGAATTCCTCGGCGAGCCGAATTCTCATAAGGCGCATGAGCTTCTTCATACTCACTACGTAAAGCGCGGACTGTAAAACAACGCGGACATATAAGAGCTTATGATATAAAAAAGAATAAGAACTGAATGAAAAACGGTTCATTAGCGGCGCTGTGCTCGTTAATGAACCGTTTTTGCATCTTTCAAACAAATGCGGCGTTTTTTTTTCGCATAAAAATTTCAACAATGTATTGAAAAAACAAAAGATATGCGTTATACTTTCAAATAACATGACTGAAAGGCGGTTGTTTTATGGAAAAAGTGAGATTCGGCGTTATCGGAGCCGGAAATATGGGTAAAAAACATATCGCGAGCATAGCCGAAGGAGATGTTGCCGGCGCCGAGCTTTGTGCAGTGTGCGATGTGAAATCTTCACGTCTTGATATGATAAAGGAAGAAGTAAAACCTGAGGGGGTAAAATACTTCGCCGACAGCCATGAGCTGATAACAAGCGGGCTTGTTGACGCTGTCATTATCGCCACTCCGCATTATTTTCATCCGACGATAGGAATCGACGCTTTTGAAAACGGTCTTCACGTTTTGACGGAAAAGCCCGTCGGCGTTTATACGAAAAATGTACGTGAGCTGAACGAAGCTGCGCGTAAAAGCGGAAAAGCGTTTGGGATCATGTTCAATCAGAGAACAAATAAATATTATCAGAAAATACGCGAAATGGTTAAAAGCGGCGAACTGGGCGAGATGAAACGCTGTATATGGATAATCACCGACTGGTACAGACC
>CAKSJC010000217.1 GCA_934462885.1 uncultured Eubacteriales bacterium
TCGCTCTCCGGCGGAGAACGTCAGAGAGTCTCGATCGCCCGCGCTCTTCTTCTTTCGCCATCCATTCTCATCCTTGACGAAGCAACTGCCGCTATGGACACCGAAACCGAACGTCTTATCGGAGACGCGCTCTCTAAGCTCGTCGTAGGACGCACCTCTATCTCAATTGCCCACCGTCTTTCAACTCTAAAAGACTGTAACTATATTTTCGCCATTGAAAACGGAGGTATTGCTGAAGAAGGCTCACCGGACGAACTTCTCGCAAAAAAAGGAGTCTATTATAAACTCTATACGCTCCAAAGCGAGGCTATGCAGAAAGTTCTCGAGGGAGTTTAATCAAAAAATAATGCTTATTGAATGTTTTTGGGAAAGGATAACGACATGAGCACACATAAAAATGAAGTTAACAAAGCTTGCGCCGACGAAAATACCGAAAACCTTTTCCGGCACCGCGAATCTGCCGATCTAACTCCGGAAAACGCAGTGTTTTCTCAATCTGAGGGAGGACTTGTCTCTCTTACCCTGAAAAAAATCGACGGAAATACCGAATTTTTCGAAAGAGTCGTGATACGCCGCTCGTTTCCGATAACCTCACCCTCTGAATTTATCTCGATCAGGGAGCCCGATACCCGCGCAAACGGGCGAGGAGAAGAAATCGGTATGATAAGAAATCTTTCCGTTTTTGACCGTGAAACCGTGAACCTCATAAATCATGAGCTGGATATCAGATATTTTACGCCCGAGATAAAAAAGATAACCTCCGCAAAGGAAAAATTCGGATACAACTATTGGGACATTGAAACCGCTTCAGGTAAACTTTCTATCGTTTTGACTAACCCTTTCGGAAACATAAGAACGCTTGAGGACGGACGCGTTACCGTTCTCGATATGGACGGTAACTGCTTTGTAATACCAAACCCTAAAAACCTTGATAAACAGAGCCTTAAATATATTGAGGTCTATATCTGACGCTATTAAAGGCATAAGCACGCTCAGGATACGCTTCTTCCATTTTTCAAGGCGACGGCGGCGCGCCGAAAAATACGCCGCTCTTTGAGTAATCACTCTATTATTTGAAAATACAGGAGATCTGTATGAAATTGATGTATGACCTCCCGAAAGAGGATAAAGAAGCTCTCGACTCTGTGATGCATGACGGAGAACGGCTCCTGTACTGCATTCCGTTCAACATATTCAATGATAAATTTGTCTCGGGATATACAGCGGTAACCGACGAAAAGATTGTATGTATTCTGGACGGAAAAATTGAAAAACTTATTCGGCTTGAAGAATGCACGGAATTCTCAACGGAAGTTCTGTACGGATGCGCCGGTTTTTACACGGTATGCGGCGGACATTCCGTCCTGATCTGCCGCTTTATGAGCGGACGTCATCTTCCGCGTTATTCCGTTCTGCGTGAAGCGTGCGAAGACCTCGCCGCTAAAAAGCGCGCGGGAAGCGCCGCAGGAGAACCGGTAACAAACAGTGAATCCGAACGTTTTTGCCCGAAGTGCGGCCGTCCTTTTATTCGCGGCACCACGATGTGTCCTTTCTGCAGAACAAAAAAAGAAGTGTACAAAAAATTATGGGCTCTTACAAAAGGGATGCGCCTCATGATTTTCTTCCCTCTTTTTGTCTCCGCTGTATCACTTATAGTTCAGTTTGTTCTTCCCGCCATACAAAAAGTCGCGGTTAACGATTACATAACAAACGAATCAATAAGACCTGTCAATTCATTTAATGATCCAAATATACATTCGTTCCTTCTTATTTTCATCGCTATCGTCTCGATAGACCTTGTACAGCGCCTCCTCGGCGTAATACAGAACAGAACTGCCGCTGTTTCCGGAAACAAATTCACTCTTATGATGCGCACGCTTTTATTTGAGAAGATATCGACTCTCTCTGTCTCCTCTATCCAAAGAAAATCCACGGGAGATCTCATGGGACGCATTACCGGAGACGTCAACGTTGTTCAATCGTTCATGACCAACCTTCTTCCAAGTTACTTCTCGCAGTGTGCGTCATTCATACTCGCGCTTGCACTGCTGCTCATGATTAACCCCGTCATGTGTATGTTCGTCTTTATCCCCCTCCCTCTCGTTGTGTTTTTTATCTCAAAATTTTGGAGCACAATGGAGAACCGAAACAGAAAAAACTGGGTGCTTAACCGCCATGTCAATGTTTTTCTGCAGGATGTATTAAACGGTATCCGCGTAGTAAAAGCGTTCGGAAATGAAAAACGCGAGATCGGCAAATTTAACAATAAGACCGACCGTTTTGCGTCTTGGTCCGAAAAAACCGCTATCCTTTATGATACTGTTTTCCCGATTCTCGGATTCGCAATACGCTTCGGAAGCTATCTGATTCTTTTCTATGGAAACTATAAGCTTTTCTCCGGAACCATGAATTACGGTGATCTGCACCAGTTCAACTCTTACGCGAACATAATATACGGCCCTCTTCTATATATCACTTTTCTTCCGAGAAACGTTTCCGATTTTGTCACTTCTTTCGGAAAAGTACTTGAGATACTTGAGGAACAGCCGGAAATCTCTGATATCGGGCTCCCTATTGATATTTCAATAGAGGGAGATATTGACATAAAGAACGTGACTTTCGGATACGATGCGTATAATCCCGTCTTGAAAAACATAAATCTCAAAGTAAACCGCGGCGAAATGATCGGTATAGTCGGACACTCAGGTTCAGGTAAATCGACTCTCATCAACCTTCTCATGCGTCTTTATGACGTAACAGAAGGAGAAATCCTTATTGACGGCGTAAATATTAAGGATATCTCACAAAACGCCCTCCGTTCTCAGATAGGCGTGGTGCTTCAGGA
>CAKSJC010000218.1 GCA_934462885.1 uncultured Eubacteriales bacterium
TTGCTCATCAGTATGTTCTATCACGGTATACATAGATTTGACAAGCATTTCGGACCTCCCTTTATTTCAAATGAAAATGACATTTTTATAAAAGGACAATGCGGACACTATGGATAATGCAATTAGCTATCGCAATTGTTTTGACAACCGCACCGTGTCTGACAACCGCAATTTGTATCACATTTGCAGTCTGACCTTGATGCTCTCAAATATTCACTGTCGCTCACAAAAAACATTACACAGCACCTCCTTTCATATCAAAAATGCGCCGGGAAAACATGTCGTGTCCGCAATGCCCTATATATAAATTGCCGCAGCATATCGTGCCCGACAAAATATTTCAAAAACCGTTCTGATTATCTTTACAATTTGATTTTATCACAGTGAATTAACTCTGTCAAGCAAATATTTACTCAAAGCCCAAAATTCGGCAGTATGAACATTTTTACCGTGCGATTTGCAGCACTTTGCACAAAAGCATCCGTGCGGCAGAAACCGTGAAATCATACACACATGCAAGCGCAACATTAACCCGCATGGGCTTTTGTTATTTCTGATTTTGGACTCTTTTTCCTTTCAATCGACAGCGAACCATATTGAAAATTTCTTCTAAGCGTAATTATCACGCGGTTCTACTCCTCATACCGCTCCCCTTCCTTTTGCGCCCGGTAGAATGCAGCCTGAGACATGAACATTTCACGGTAGAACGGGTCGCTCTCCATGAGCGCGGCATGTGAGCCGAATGACATGAGCTTGCCGTCCTCTATATGAATGATTTTCGTAGCGCTCACCGCCGCAGTCAGTCTGTGAGTTACGATAAGCATTGTCTTATCGGCGTTCTCATCGAGTATAGCCTTGTTGAGTGCAGCCTCGGCAAAGGGGTCAAGGGCGCTGTTCGCCTCATCCCATATGCAGAAATCAGCCGAACGGGCAAGCCCTCTCGCTATCGCGAGTCTCTGCAGCTCGCCTCCCGAGAAGTTGACGCCCAATGGGTCAAACTCTCTGCCGATATAAGTATCAAGTCCGTTCTCGCACTTATTTTCTATTCTTTCCGTCATATCGGTGAAGTCGAGAGCAGCCTTTATGCGCTCCTCGGGAATGGGCTTGTCAAAGCACATATTATCCTTGATAGAGAAGCTGAATATCTGATAATCCTGCAGAACGGTAGCAAAGCAGTCACGCAGCGAGCGCACATCGTACTCCCTTATGTCGTGTCCGTTTATGAGTATCTGCCCGCCCGTTACGTCGTAGAGACGCAATATGAGCTTTACCATAGTGGACTTGCCCGCGCCGTTCTTGCCGACGAGCGCCACATGCTCGCCTTTGTTGATTTTGAAGCTTACATCGTCAAGCACCGTCTCCTCGTGCCCGGGATAGCTGAAATACACATGTGAAAACTCAACTTCTTCTATATGCGAGAGTGTCAGCTCTCCTTTGCTGTCCTCTATCTCGTTTTCGGCAGTCAGCATATAGCGCAGCCTTGAGACGTAATATTCGCACTCATTACTCAGCCGCCCCCCGGATATAAACAAACCTGCAATGTTTCCGTTTACGCTGAAAACAGCAGAATATAAGACTGAGAATCCGCCTATTGTAATAAAGCCCGACAGGGTTCTCCAGCTTATGTATGTCAGCAGAATGGATAGAAGTATCACATTGGTTATCAAAAAAGCAAAGTATTTTAATCTCCAGTATTTTCTGTGTGTACTTTTGAAAAGAGCATATTTCTTTACAAACATATCATCGAGCTTGTTTAGCAGGAATTTATGCAGTCCGTATGTTCTGATTTCACTCGCATATTGCTTGAAATGTGCAACCTTTTTTATGTAGTCCGTCTGCCGGTTAATAGTCGACTCGACTTCATATTTCTTCATCATCAGCTTATCTGAGAAATATTGATCCGCAAAAGTTACGACAACCATAACAGCGATCATCGCAAGCACAAAGACGTCAAGGGTGACAACAATAGACAGAATAGCCACAAGGTCTAATATGCCCTGAATGACTCCGAACAGCATATTCAGAACTTTAAGCGCTTCAATATCGGCGTATCCCATGGTCTTTGTATACGTATCGTAGAAAGACCAATCCTCATACTTTGCAAGGTCCTGTTTCATCGCGCGGTCTATAAACATCCTGCTTAGCTGATTTTTTATCTTGCATTCTCGCTCCGGGATAAACACATCGGTTATATAATGATTTGCCGTATACGCAGCAAACATAATGAGCATCACGGAGAACACTAAAAAGAAAACATCGCTCAGGAGCACTTCTTTTTCGCTCGAAGAATACTCGGTAATAAAATCAATTATCCATTTCAGATAAATTGCCCAGATATACGTTTTCACCGCAGCAATGATTGCCGCTACGGCTTTCAGAGGAATGATTAATTTGTCGCATTGATAAATATATTTTAGCATGAACGGAACGCAGGTAAAGACGCTCTTAGCCTTTTTATCCGCTCTTTTTTGGGCTTTTTTATCAGTATTTACAGACATTTTATCTTACCTCCGATTGCTCAAGTTTTTTCTTCCGTTTGTATTTATTCAGGATCAGATCCGTCATAAGCGGAAAATCTTCGCCGCACGCCGGCTCTTTATCTGTTACACAATTTCTCGGACACCTTTGCGCATAGCATATCGGAAGAAAAACGCACTTTTGACATTTGTCTCTTAATACAGCCGATCCCCCCGGCAGTACAAACTTACTCCATTTGCCGATATCAAATTCTATTTTCCCGTTTTCTACAGTTCCGACGATATTAAAACAGTCTTTTTCTTCATCTTCTTCGTTGCACTTTCTCAGCTTACCGTCGCTGCCCAACGTGAAG
>CAKSJC010000219.1 GCA_934462885.1 uncultured Eubacteriales bacterium
TAATTATACACTTCGATTATTAAATTGATTCAAGTTATTAATAAATAATTTTGAAAATAACTTTATCTTTTTTTCTATATTATGTTATAATCACTTCATAAATACGCTATAATCGCTTCATAATTTATGCGGCTCATTTTTTCTTTAATCAAATCTTTCCCTTATTTTTTCAACTACATAAACAGAGAAAGGGATAAATAATGTCTTTGCCAAACACACACTTCGGTCCGGAATATATTAAAAAACTTCTTTTGGGCAATAAAAAGCTTTTCTTTGACGGAATCGGCGGCATAAGCATGAATTCACTCGCTCATGTCAGCTTTCTCATGGGTCATACTGTCTCAGGTTACGACAAAACAAAAAGCGAAATAACCTCCAAACTTGAATCGATCGGCATAAAAGTCTACTACACACCTTCTGCCGATCACGTAAAAGACTGCGACGCCCTCATTTACACCGTTGCCATGCCGTCTGACAATCCGGAATACGCTTACGCAAAAGAACACGGAATTCCGGTTATTTCAAGGGCGGATTTTCTCGGCTATATAATGACTGAATACAAAAAAAGAATAGGCGTTTCCGGAACGCACGGAAAAAGCACAACCACCGGAATGATCGCAAAAATCCTTTCAACAGCGGGAGCAGATCCCACCGTTTTCAACGGCGCTCCGATGAAAGACACTCACTCCGCAGACATCATCGGAAAAAACGATTTCTTTGTATTTGAGGCCTGCGAATATATGGACTCGTTCCTCGACTTCAACCCTACTCTTGCTATCGTATTAAACGTTGAACTCGATCATGTGGATTACTTCAAATCCATAGAACAGATGATAAACTCGTACTCCGCTTTTATGAACTTAACGGGAAAAGACGGCTTTGCCGTAATAAATTATGACGACGAAAACGCAAAAAAAGCCGCGGAAAAATATATCGGGAACATCGTCTCGTTCTCACGAGGAAACGCTCTCGCTTCTTACTGTTCCGTAAACGAAAAAGTGGACTCCGGATACTGCGAATTCGATATTGCCGAAAAAGGAAAAACCATCGCTCACGTCAACCTGAACGTTCCGGGAGAGCACGAGATATACGACGCGCTCGCGGCATTTGCGGCGTGCAGCGTTTACGGCATCCCGCCAAAAGTAATTGCCGAAGGACTCTCAAACTACAAGGGAATTTCAAGGCGTATGGACAAGGTTTGCGTTACAAAAAAAGGTGCAGATATCTATGCGGACTACGCTCATCATCCGACAGAAATATCGTCTACTCTCGCGGGAGCCGAAAAAATATGCCGCGGTAATCTTAGAGTTATCTTCCAACCTCATACTTTTTCACGCACGGCAGAGCTTTTCGACGATTTTGTTTCGGTATTTAACAACTGCAAAGCGGATGAAGTGATTCTATACGATATATATCCGGCTCGTGAAAAAAATATATACGGCGTTTACTCTGAAGATATTTCCGAAAAACTAAAGGAAAGCGGCAAAAAAAGCTCTGTTTTCCACGATTTTGAAAAGGCCGCAGAATATCTCGACAAGGTATCCGAAAAAGGAGATATCTCGATAGTAATGGGCGCGGGAGATATAATAAAAATCGCGGAGATACTTGAGAAAAAGTATAACTGAGTTGTTTTAACTGCTTTTCAGTCTTTGCAACTTCTTCGTCTTGTACCCCGAAACAACATATGCCGTCTTGTATATGTTGTTTTTTTATTTCTGCTTCAAGTGATAATTTGCCCTCTCCCAGGGAAAAATGTCATTGACACACAATTGTCTGTTGACTTTTTCCTTGAGACTTTCTCCATATCTCTGCGTAATTCAAAAAGAATTGACGAGACTGCATGTCCTACCTTGTCCTATGCATATAAGCGGTTTCGTATGTTTTTTGAACAGCCTTACCGAAACGCTTCAATTGTAAAACTACAATGAACATGGCATTTTTTCAAAGATAATCAACTGAAAGATATGGACTATGTGCTATAATTAACTTGGATAAAAAGTAACGTGAACAAAACTTCTTTCCCTGAAACTAAAAAACGGAGGATCAAAAATGTGTACCGCAGCTACGTACAAAACAAATGATTTTTACTTTGGCCGAACGCTTGACTACGAATTTTCCTACGGAGATGAAGTTGTAGTTATGCCGCGCAATTATCCGATTCGATTTCGTCTGGCAGGAAAGAAGGAAAATCACTATGCAATCATCGGCATGGCATTCGTCATCGGAAAAGATCCGCTTTTTTACGACGGAATAAATGAAAAAGGATTGGGAATTGCAGGATTGAACTTCGTAGGAAATGCCTGCTACAACAAGCCTGTCGAAGGTTTTGATAATGTGGCGCAGTTTGAATTTATACCTTGGATTCTCAGCCGGTGTGCATCCGTCCGCGAAGCAAGGAAATTGCTTTCACAGATCAATATTACAGACGAGCCTTACAGCGATCGACTGTCCGTCGCTCAGCTCCACTGGATCATCGCGGATCGTACCGAAGCCATTACGGTTGAGAATATGCGTGACGGCTTAAAAATATTCGATAACCCGGTCGGTATAATGACCAACAACCCGCCGTTTGATCAGCAGATGTTTGCGCTCAACAATTACATGAGTCTCTCGCCGAAGCAGCCGGAAAACCGTTGGGAAATTCCATTAACCGTCTATAGCCGCGGTATGGGTGCGCTTGGTCTTCCGGGTGATCTTTCTTCGCAGTCACGTTTTGTTCGAGCGACTTATACGAAAATGCACTCGCGCTCAGGAAATTCCGAAATTGAAAGCGTCAGTCAGTTTTTCCATATTCTCGGCTCTGTCGATCAGCAG
>CAKSJC010000220.1 GCA_934462885.1 uncultured Eubacteriales bacterium
TCCGCCCCCGCCACCTCCTGCTTCAAGCCAAACGGAAAGGCGCTGTCCTCTCTCGGAATATCGTCCGATTCGTCAAGTATCTCGGGATAGAGCCTTGATACAACCAATTTCGCGGGTATCCCGCGCAGATATTCGTAAGGATATTCAAACGAAAACCGCTTTTTTATTTCCTCAGGTGTTAGAATATCGGCGGATCCGGTGCTTTCTTCGGCTCCGTCATGCGCTGTTCTAGAGTCGCTTTTGCCGTCCGCGTCAGCGTATTCTTCCCCGGAAGCATCCGCGTCCCGCGAAAACTTTACATCCGGATATGACCCGACTTCGGCGATATCCTCGGCACGGATTATGCAAAGATCGGCAAATCCTCCGTGCGACGCGCCGCCGTCAACGACTCCAGCCCTTGCCAAAGCGCTTATTATCCATTCAATGTACGATTCGCTCTCGCAAACAGACCATTCAAGCGCAAAATCGGATTTGTATTCGCATTCTTTTATCAGTTTTTCGCAGTTTGAGCTTTTTGCCACTATGATCAGCTTATTTTTTGCGCGCGTCATCGCGACATACAGCATACGCATTTCTTCGGATACGGAGTCGCGCTTTATCTTTTCCGAAACCGCGCGACGTATCAGATTTTCATACTTTACAAGTCCCTCTTCATCCGTCAGCGTCATTCCGAAACCGATATCGGAATCAAAAAGTATTGCCGCGTCTTCGTCTTTGGTTATTCTCTTTTTATCGCATTCCGAAATAAAACATATGGGAAACTCAAGTCCCTTTGAAGCATGGATGCTCATTATGGTAACTGCGTCTTCGTCACCAAGCTCCGCGCTTCCCCCTTCTCCCTCGGAGGCCGTTTCGTTTACGTAAGAGATAAACCCCGAGATATCTCCGTACCCCGACGTCTTTGCCCCGACGGAATAGTCGTGCGCCATCGAGCATAAACGGTTTATCGCGTCACGCTGTTCTCCCGACGCGCGTATACCCGGAAGAGAAAATATATCGGCGTCACGCAGAAGATACTCCAGATACCTCTCAACGCTCATTCCGCGGGAAACGGTTTTATGGCGGCGAACGAAGTCCGTAAACGCCGCGCATTTTTCCCGAAGCTCTTTATCATCGGCGTTCGATCCGTCGGGGGCGCACCCGCCCCCCTCCGAGACGTCTGCCGCCGCCATATAAATCGGCGAGTCTCCGGCATATCCGCGCAGCTTTATTATATCTCCCGATGTAAAGCCGAACAAGGGAGAGCGAAGCGTTCCCGCAGTCGGAATATCGCAGAGCGGATTGTCTACGCAGCCCATAAGGCACATGAGAAGCATGACCGACGAATACGAAACGAGAGGCTTGGAATTTTTCATTTTAACGGCGATTCCGAGACTTTCAAGCTCTCTTTCATACGCCGCGGCGTATGAAGACGGACTGCGCAGGAGAACGGCTATATCTTTCGCGCGAACGATATTCTTTCCGTCCGCAAAATAACGTCCGATCATCGACTTTATGCGGCGTGCGACATAAGCCGCCTCGGGGTTGTCGAACTCTGCGCTGTCCGCGTCAGCCGAATCTTCGGTCGACGGCGCCTCTCCCGTATCCTCCGCGGAAGTTGAAGCTTTATTTCCGTCGTTTTTCTTTTTCCGTGCGACGGGTTTTTCAATAAGAATCACCTCGGAGTTTTCGCATATGTCGGATTCTCCGCCGTTTTTGGCGCAGATCAAATCGTCGTCCGGCGTGTACGGCGTCGTGCCGCACGGCATAATGTATGAAGATACCGCGTTTACAAAGCGTATTACAGGCTCGTCGCAGCGGAAATTTTCGCTCATGAAAAGAGAACGCGCTCTAACCTCTCTTCTCCGGTCGGGCGCAATTTCTTCCGTATGTCCCACGGCGTTTTCTTCTCCGCCGTCCGAATACGGGTCGAGTACCTCCCATTTTTTTCGGTATTCCGAAAATACGGACGGGTCTGCTCCGCGAAAACGGTAAATAGACTGCTTTATATCTCCCACCATAAACCTCACCGAATGAGACGATATCGCTTTGAATATATTGTCCTGAACACGGTTCGTGTCCTGATATTCGTCTATAAAGATGTATTTGTACCTTTCTCCGACGGTACGCGCCGCTTCTGTCGGCTCACCGTTCCCGTCTATGAAAAGGCGGGTCGCAAGAGCCGTCAGGTCGCTGTAATCAAGTAAAAACGCCAGCTTTTTCTTCTTATCCAACTTTTTGTAGTATTCGCCTATAACGCCTGCCGCGCATCTTAAAAGAGCGGCGTTTTTTGCCGCCGAAGAGGCGGCTTCCTCCGGTGTTCCCGAGAAAAGCGAGGAATACAGATACGCCGCGTCTCTTTTTATTTCATCCTTGAAATACTTAAACGAAAGAGACACTTCGCACACGTCGTTCCCGCGCAGAACCCCGAGACGCGGAAGCGTAAATCCCGCAAGCGCGGATCTTATTTTCATGTAGTCCGCGTTTCCCGAAAGCTCTCCGAGCCAAGCCCTTATATAGGCGAGTGTGTTACCGTATTTTTCAGCTATCTTCGGATAATCCTCAAACTCCGCCGCAAAGCTGTCAAATATTCGCGTATAGCATTCCCTGAACGAGTTAAAACGCTCACGTATCATCCTGCCGTAGGCGGAGGACATGATATCTCCCTGTTCGGCAAGAGAATCAAGCGCGGCTGCGTATTTGAGAAGCGCATTTTCATCCTCTCCCGAAGCCGTAAGCTTTTCCGCAAGCCACAAAAGAGTTCCGTCTGCGGAATCCGCGTCTTTTACCTGCGCTA
>CAKSJC010000221.1 GCA_934462885.1 uncultured Eubacteriales bacterium
GAAAACGGCTGTCCCGTAGTCGGAATATTCGACAGTGCGGGGGCTTATCTTCCCGAAGGAGTACGTGCTCTTGCAGGATACGGAAAAATAATGAAAGCGGTTTCCGACGCATCGGGTATTATTCCTCAGATTGCCGTTATTCCCGGAGTTGCGGAGGGCGCTTCAGCTGTCATTGCGTCCATGTTTGACTTTGTTATAGTTACGGACGGCGCAAAAGTAAGCGTAAATCCTCCGTTTATCGTAGGCGGAGGAAAAGCCGACGATACGGCAGAAGCCGGAATCGCTTCTTATAAAGCGCCTGATGACGCAGAGGCAATCGGAGCTGCACGCCTTCTTATCTCATATATACCGTCAAACAACGAGGACGGAACTGTTGAAAACGAATCTTCAGACGATGTAAACCGTCTTGTAGATATTTCGGGATATCTGAACGGTGAAAACGTTAAGTCCCTCATCGGAGCATTTGTTGATGAAGGAAAGTATTTTGAAATTTTAGCTGATTATGCAAAGTCCGTTTCCACAGGATTTGCTTCTCTAAACGGATTTACTTGCGGCATCGTAGCATGTGATCACTCCGAAAACGACGGCAGACTTACATCAAAAGCAGCTAGAAAGGCTGCAAAGTTTGTAAGCTTCTGTGACGCTTTTGGAATTCCGGTTATTACGATAGTCGATACCGAGGGATATGAGGTATCAGGCGAAGAAGAAAAGAATCCGTTCTCCGCTGAAATAGGAAAACTTGCCGGAACATATGCAGGAGCTAAAGTTCCGCTTATCACACTCATTGCCGGAAAAGCATACGGTTCGGCGTTCTCGGTGCTTGGCTCAAAGGCGCTCGGAGCGGATATTGTGTTTGCGCTTGATTCTGCAAAGATAAGTTCTTTGAATCCAAAGTCGGCGGTTGCTCTGCTATGGAACAGCAAGATCACAAAGAATACTTCGAGAGACGAACTTGAAACGATGTGGAACGAGAAAGTTGCAAATGCTTTTGAAGCGGCAAAAGCAGGAGAGATCGACGATATAATCGACAGCGCTGAAATCAGACAGAGACTTGCTTCCGCGCTTCTCATGCTTTCCGGAAAAACAGCATACGTTCCGCGCAAGCGTCATGCAAATATGCCACTCTGACAAAAGAAAAGATAAATATATGAAAATAGAGTGAGAGATATAATACAGCTTGAAATAAAGCATATCTCTTTCGAAAGAGGGAATCGCTAATATTGATATCCCTCGAAAAGATACCGTCATTTATAATTCATAACGGTATAACAGCATCGGAGATTATAATGAATCCATTACCATTATATTTGTCGGCTCTTACTCTCGAAGAGAAATTATCACTTTCCGGAGAGATGCTGTTGCGAGGATTAGGAACTGTTTTTATGGCTCTTATTATCCTCTGGGGCATCATATCTCTGTTCAAGGTGTTTACAGTATCCGAAAAGAAAGCGCCGAATAACGAAATGCTTCCCAAAGAAGCAGAGAAAACAACAAAGAGAAATGTAAATATTTCTGTTGAAACTTTGCAAAACTCAGCGTCGGCGAATGAAAACGAGATAGTTGCCGCAATCATTGCAGCTATCGAAGCTTACAGAACTTCGGAAGGACTTTCCGGGCTTCCGTACAGAGTTGTTTCGTTTAAGAAAAGAAGCGGCAGAAAAAGCCGTGGCGGCGACGACAGATAATTTTTTGATCTAATTTATTTAGGAGAGGATAATCATGAAAAAATATAACGTAACAGTAAACGGTACAGTATATGAAGTTCTCGTTGAGGAAACAGGAGCGGGTTCTGCTCCCGTATGTGCGCCTATGCCTATGTCAGCTCCCGCGCCCGCAGCAGCGCCTGCCGCTCCGGCACAGAATGCTCCAGCGCCCACAACAGCGCCTACGGCCGCACCTGCTGCTTCAGGCGCTAAAGGATCTGTGAAGGTAACCGCTCCCATGCCTGGAACAATACTTAAAATGAACGTTAAAGTGGGAGATACCATAAAGGCAAATGACCTTGTTTGCATTCTTGAAGCAATGAAAATGGAAAATGAAATTTTTGCTGCTGAAGGCGGCACCGTAGTATCCATCGATGCAGCGCAGGGCGCAAGCGTAAATTCAGGCGATGTTATCATAACCCTCGGTTGATTTTACTCTGACATGAATTTTTGCAATAGGAGTGAAATATAATTGGCAACGTTTTTTATAGATTTTTATAAAACAACCGCTATCCCAGGGCTGGTAGCGGACACCACTCTTCTTTTTAAGACGCTAGCAATGTACGTTATCATCGGAGCACTCTTTTATCTTGCAATCGTTAAAAAGTTTGAGCCGCTTCTGCTTTTGCCGATCGCGTTCGGAATGCTTCTTGCTAACCTTCCCGGAGCTAACCTTTTCCACATGGATCTTTTCATTCATGAGGACGGATCTCCGATAAATTTGCAGCTTATTGCTGAGCAGGGAAACCTTATAGATTTTCTCTATCTCGGAGTCAAACTTGGTATTTATCCTTCGTTGATTTTCCTTGGCGTCGGCGCTATGACCGATTTTACATCCCTTATCGCTAATCCGAAATCGCTCCTTCTCGGCGCGGCGGCGCAGTTCGGTGTTTTCGCAGCATTTATCGGCGCACTCTTTCTTGGATTTACACCAGAAGAGGCGGCGGCTATAGGAATAATCGGAGGAGCCGACGGACCGACCGCGATTCTTGTTACGAAGATCCTCGCCCCTCACCTTCTCGGAGCTATCGCCATAGCGGCGTACAGCTATATGGCTCTTATCCCTATAATTC
>CAKSJC010000222.1 GCA_934462885.1 uncultured Eubacteriales bacterium
CTTCCGGGCATTCCGACGAGCGTTATATTTTTCATGTGAGAGGATATTGTTGCGATTATCCATTCCGTTTCGGATTCGGGTATTTTTTCTCCCGTGAAAAATTCTGACGCAGCTTTTGCCTGCGCAACCAGCATGGGAAGCCCCGATGTGCATCTTATGCCCCGCTTTTCCGCTTCAAGTATCAGCGCGGTACGCTCAGGGTTATATATCATGTCGACTACGCCGCAGAGACGTGGAAATGCGTCAAGCGATACGGGGGAGATACCGTTGTTAGGGTACATACCGACGGGAGTCGTATTAATCAAAACATCGCAGTCCGCATGACGGCGGATGTTTTCGTAGTTGTCACGTCCGCTTCTGGATATGATAACGATCTCCCGTGCGGCGCGGTCGGCTGCTACGGTGCGCGCTGTCATAGACGCACCGCCGCTTCCGAGAATCAGCACTTTCTTTCCCGAAAGATTTATCCCGGCGCGGTCTATGAGATATGAAAAACCGTAATAATCGGTGTTGTTTCCGATAAGTCTGCCGTTTTCTCCGCGGGTTACGGTATTTACCGAACCTATACGAAGAGCCTCCGGTGAAATTTCATCGAGAAATTCCATAACGGCTTTTTTATATGGTATTGTTACGTTTATTGCGTCGTATGCGTCAGATTTGACAAAATCTCCGACTTCTTTTTCCTCAAGCTCGAACAAAGAGTATTCATAGCTTCCGAGTTCAAAGTGGATTTGCGGTGAATAACTGTGTCCGAGAGGTTTGCCGATGAGTCCGCATTTTAATTTTTTGTCCATAATTAACTCCCACTCTGTCAGCCGCAAAACGCCGGCGGAGTTTTTTTGAAAAATATTAATTAAAGCTTTGCGCGATCTTTATAGAAGAAGCAAATCGACTTTTGGCGATATAATGCTGAAATATATGGCTTTTTTTCGAAAAAAATAATTCATAGGCTTCTCAAGTTGAGCGGAAAGCCCCACGGTATTTGATTATATTCAGACCTCAGGTTCAGATTCGTCGAGCAGAGCGTCGTATATCGCAATGGCGGCAGCCGCTTCAATGACAGGAACCGCACGCGGAACTATACACGGATCGTGACGTCCTTTAATTTGAAGATCGGTATTTTCCATTGCAAACAGATCAACGCTTTGCTGTTTCTTTGCAATGGAGGGAGTCGGCTTCACCGATACGGTGAAGATCAAAGGCATGCCGTTCGTCATACCGCCTTGTATTCCGCCGCAGTGATTGGTTTTTGTAAAAACCGATTTTCCGTCCGTGTAAAAAGGATCATTGTATTCGGAACCGTACATAGATGCCGCCTCTGATTCTCCGAAGAAAATCCCTTTAACTGCCGGAACCGAAAACATTATCGAAGATATTCTCGACTCCATCCCAGAGAACATATGCTCTCCGACTCCTACGGGAAGCCCGTTTACTGCACATTCTATCTTTCCTCCGACAGAATCGCATGAAAGGCGTGCTTTTTCTATGATATCGCGCATCCGCTCTCCCGCAGCCTCGTCAAGTACCGGGAAGTGTGCGCCGCCAAGAATCGAAAAGTCTTTTTTTTCGGGATCAAGCGCGTCAAACGCACGATCGTGTTCGGCGCCGATACTTAAAATGTGAGCGGCGATTTTGATATTCTTTTTTTTAAGTTCATTTTTTAGTATGCCTCCTAAAATGCAGAGCGGAGCCGTCAGGCGACCCGAAAAATGTCCTCCGCCTCTCAGGTCAACATTTTCACCGTATTTCATAACGGCGCAGTAGTCGGCGTGCGACGGACGCGGCACACGTTTTACCGTCGAGTAATCGGATGAATGGGCGTTCGTATTTTTTATAACGGCACAAAATTCATCTCCGTTTGTCGTGAGCTTATCGTCTACCCCGGAAACGAACACAGGGGTATCCGGTTCGGAGCGGGAAGTTGAGTGCTTGTTATTTCCCGGCGCTCTTCTTTTCATAAATGCCAGAAGTGCAGGAAGATCGATCTTTATACCTGCGGGAAGTTTACTTACACGAACTCCGATTTCTTCATCATGAGATCCGCCGAAAACACGTATATCTATATTTTTTCCGTAAGATGTCATAAGCTTACCTTTCTTTTTGTTACCGAGCGAAAGTCTTCAAAAAAAGCGGGATATGATTTGTTTGCCGCCTGAGCGTTTAGAATAGTGACAGGCGAATCGCACATTAATGAGGCGACAGACGCCGCCATAACGATCCTGTGATCTCCGAATGAATCAACGATTCCTCCGGAGAGACGGCTTTTTCCGTCAATTATCAGATCTTCTCCCACATTTTCGATATTCCCTCCGAGAGAGCGTATCATTGCGCATACGCTTTCTATTCTGTCGCTTTCTTTAAGCCGTAGTCTGCCGCAGTTTTTTATTACGGTGCGTCCGTTTGCAAGAGCGGCAATAACCGAAATAATCGGAACAAGATCCGGCATCTGCGCGGCATCGACCAAAAATGCATTAAGAGAGCCTTTTTTTACGCACACCGAGTCGCCCGAAAGCGTACATGATGCGCCGAAAGAGTGAAGTATGTCGACGATTTTTGAATCTCCCTGAGCAGAGCCGGTGTCAAGGCCGTATACTGTTACTCCTTCGTCTGAGAACGCTCCTGCGGCAAGCATAAACGCCGCGTTTGACCAGTCTCCCTCAGCCTTTATCGTTCCTAGAGAAGTGTATTTTCCGTGTTCCGAGTATGTTTGAGCGTTTACGGAGGTTTCAATTCCAAACGACGACAGCACGGAAA
>CAKSJC010000223.1 GCA_934462885.1 uncultured Eubacteriales bacterium
TAATATATCCGTTTTCTTTAAGAAGTCCGACAGCGCGACTCACACTGGGTTTTGAAAAACCCATATATTCTCCGACATCAATCGAGCGTACGTTTGCTATCTTCTTCGAGAGTATATATATAGTTTCAAGATACATTTCGCCGGATTCCTGAATAGCCATTTCAATCCCCTCCGTTATTAAGCATTTATCTTATTTTAACACATTAAGAAGATATTTTCAAGGGTTTTATTTGTATAAACTTTTTTACAAATATTTTAATGATTACAAATAATGCTCCTTTTTTGCTTTATCCCATTCCAAAAGTCTTTTGTATGTACCCGTTGATTTTCAGGCGCTTCTGTTGTATAATGTTAATATGATAATTCAAAAGAGGTACAAATATGCATAATGAACTTACCGAAGTTGATATAAAGAAAATGCGTGAAGAAATTGAATACAGACAGGCGGTGCTGACTCCGAAATATAAAGACGAGGTTGCGCGTACCCGTGCTCTCGGAGATCTTTCGGAAAATGATGAATACAGAAGCGCAAAACGTGAACTTAACCGCAATTATAGCCGTATCCGCTATCTTAAAGTGATGATTGAGACGGCAGTCGTGATAAAAATAGATACTGACGACAACACTGTCGGACTGTTCGATCATGTTACGCTTTACTATGAGGACGAAGAAGAAGAAAGAACGATAAGGATCGTTACCACACTCAGAAACGACGTTCTTCACGATTTGATAAGCAAAGAATCTCCGCTTGGAAAAGCCGTTCTCGGGAAAAAAGTCGGAGACCGCATAAAGATCGACGTAAACGATAAGTATTCATATTATGTCGTTATTCGTGCTCTTGAAAAAGGAACGGATGACGAAAATTTAAAAATAAACTGAAGAACTATGAATATCTCGACTTGTTCAAGATAGAGGACAACAAACAGGAGGAAATGTGCATATTCTTGTAATAGACGGGCAGGGAGGAAAACTGGGAAAACGTATCGTGGAAGCGATACGAGCTAAACTTTCAGATGCTGAAATAACGGTTGTCGGGACTAACTCATCAGCTACCGAAGCGATGTTGAAAGGCGGAGCTGATCATGCAGCGACAGGTGAAAACGCAGTAGTTGTCGCTGCACGTAAAACCGATTTTATAATCGGACCTGTAGGAATTGTTATAGCCGACTCCATGATCGGAGAAATAACACCTGCTATGGCGGTCGCCGTAGCGCAAAGCAATGCGAAACGCATTCTTATTCCAATAAACAAATGCGATAATATAATAGCGGGAATTGGAAATACCCCGCTTACCGTACTTATTGAAGATGCGGTATCTCGACTCGTCTGACGGACGCTATGCAATCTCTGACAAAAACTATTGACATTTTTTCTTATCTGTGATAAAATCAATTTGCCGGGTCTTGAAGACTGGGTGCGGGATTGAAGTCCCTTTTACAATAAACTAAATCATTGATGCTTTGAAGGTATCGTTTTTCTGAAGAAAAACCATGCCTTTTTATTTTTGAAAGGAGCATTCCGAATGCAGTCTGTAAAAAACCTTAACAGGATTTCCAACGTAAAAAAAATGATAATAACCGCGGTCTGCGCGGCGCTGTGCGTAGTTCTTCCGTTTGCGTTTCACTCTGTTCCGAACGGTGGAACGATATTTTCACCCATTCACATTCCTGTTCTTCTCTGCGGTCTTCTCTGCGGATGGCAGTATGGTACGGTATGCGGTATCTTAGGCGTAACTCTTTCATCAGTTATCACCACTATGCCTCCCGCCGCATACCTTCCGCCTATGCTTATTGAATGTGCCGTTTACGGATTCATGTGCGGTCTAATGATGAAGCTCGTGAAAACAAAAAGTTTCGCTGCCGACGTTTATATAAGCCTTATCACCTCGATGCTTGCCGGACGCGTTATCGCAGGGATCGCAAAGGCGCTCTTTTTTGCAGCCGGAAAATTTACCATGGAAGCATGGTTTACAGGCTATTTTGTTACCTCTCTTCCGGGTATCGCGCTTCATCTTATTCTTATTCCTGCGATAGTATTTGCGCTTTCACGTGCAAAGCTTATCCCGAAAAGATATTCTAATGGATCTGAAAATGACTGAGCTTTCATATGTTTTGCTTGAACATTCAAAAAAATATCCGCTCATGCAGCCATGCGACGCCTTAAAATTGTGTTTTCAAAACGAATTCGGCGGAGGTCATTTGATAAAAAACAGAAAAACGGCTTTTGAGTTCTTAGAAAAAGAGTTTACCAATGTCATCGGTATTCCGCGCACTCATTTGTATGATGAAATCGGCAACGGTATAATTCGCGTAAACCTTTCTTCATCTGAAATCGGAAGCGAATCTCTGACGCGCCTTTTTGACTTTTTCTGTGCTTCATCCGAAGAAATACACGGAAGCGTCGTTTCATTTGAAGGAAAGTTAAAAGAACTCGTAGAAATTTCGAAAGAAGGTTGCTTCTCATTTGAAAATGCGGAGCTTTTGAGATATCTCTCAGAATATAAAAAACAAGGTTATCCTCCGGTATCGCACAGTGAAATATACAGAAAAGCATATTTCCCAGCATACAGAATAGTTCTGAAAAAATATGTGCACCTCTTATGATTTCTCATAATGGCATTTTTAAACTTTTTATTTTACAATCGGTTTGAAAAATGCAAAAGCAATCAGAAATTGAATAGTTGTTTTGAAATCGCAAGACAGTTTTGATACTCGACCCTTTGTTTCGCAGATATAGAAAAGAGG
>CAKSJC010000224.1 GCA_934462885.1 uncultured Eubacteriales bacterium
GAATGAACCAGCAGATGGGCGGAATGGGTGGCATAAGTTTGTCCGGCGCCAACATCAAAATGCAGGTGGTCAGACCACAGAATTATGACAGTGATACAGCTTCTCAGATCGCAAATCACCTTCTGAATAAATGCACTGTAGTGCTTAATCTTGAAAATACAAATAAAGAAACGTCAAGAAGACTTATTGACTTTTTATCAGGCGTTGCTTACTCAATAGGCGGCTCTCTCAAGAAGATCGCTACGAACGCATATGTTATTACACCTTCTAACGTGGATGTCGGAGACGCTCAGATAAAGCAGAGTGCGCGCCGCGCAGAACCGCAGCCTGAACCTGCCGAAACACCCGCTGACGATTTCACTGATTTTAATTGAACCGATTTTATTTGATAAGAAAAATCGTTTGATTCGTTAGATTAAAAAGGCATACATATTATTTGATCTGAAAGATTTCCATTGTCAGGTTTTGTTATGTTGTCATGAATTATTTAAAAAGTAAGCGGCATATAATTTATCATGAAATTGTATGCCGTCGGATTTTTTTATCATGATCACCTCGGAGGATGCGTTACTTGATTAAGTTTTTATATGTATTGTCTGCTATAGTTCGGTGTATTCTCGGGGGACTTGAACTATGTATGTTTATGCGTGCTGTTTTGAGTTGGATTCCGCTTAATGAGAATAACGTGTTTGAAAATTTTTTGTACGCAGTCACTGAACCGTTTATTTATCCGGTAAGGTGCCTTTTTGACAAATTCGGTTGGTTTGAAGGATTCCCTCTTGATATGTCGTTTTTTGCGACAGCATGCATACTTGCGATACTTATGTCAGTACTGTAAAATATGAGAAAAACGGAAAGTGAAGCTGTAAAAAACGAAAAATCCATGTTATCCCGCAGACATCCTCTCCTGTCGCGCGCCGCGGAAAAGTATTCTATGTCGGAATATGCGGTATCTGTGACGGATTTTTTGACTCCGGGAGAAAAAACAGAGATATATGCATCCATAGCATCAAACTCCGTTAATGGAGCGTCGAGATGCTTTTTTTGGGGCGGCTGCCGCG
Source organism: uncultured Eubacteriales bacterium (assembly GCA_934462885.1). Classification (GTDB taxonomy): domain Bacteria; phylum Bacillota; class Clostridia; order Oscillospirales; family CAG-272; genus UMGS1696. The sequence continues at coordinate 1,062 of CAKSJC010000224.1, forward strand.
GTGTTGAACGATGCACTGCGGTTTTTTTGCCCGAATGGTATATGCCTGAAAAATGCCCGGCGCATAAAATGCCGTATGATGAGGAGCGGACAGACTTTTTCGCGTCGTATCTTGAGCAAAATCCGCATATAGCCGAAGAGATCCCGATATGCGCGGTGAAAATAAAAGGAAGCGGATTCTCAAAGCTGGAACATAAAGATTATATGGGCGCGTTGCTGTCTCTCGGAATAGAAAGATCGGTGATCGGCGATATAGTTGTCGTATCGGAAAATGAAGCGATTGTTTTTATTCTTGAGAAGATTGCGCCGTTTATAGTATCGGAACTGAAAAAAATCGCCCGCGACGGAGTTTCGTGCGAAAAAAACAATGTCCCGCCGAATTTTTCAGTTCAAAGAAAATATGAGAATATGACTCTTTTTGTCTCGTCGCTGAGGCTCGACGGAGTAGTGAAAGCGCTTATCGGAAAGTCGAGAGAGGAAGCCGCGCTGATGGTGAGGGAAGGACTTGTGAACGTTATGTACAGAGAGACTGATAATGTTTCTCTCCCGGTGAAAGAGGACGATGTGATATCGGTAAGAGGATACGGGAAATTTGTTATCGGTAAAACGTCGGGAACGACAAAAAGCGGCAGACTGAGAGTTGAGTGTAAGAAGTATATTTAAGTACGGAGGAATGGCTTATGGCAAAGGATTTCAGAAATAAAACGTTTCAGAAGGTACTTCGCGGATATTCCCCTGATGAAGTGGACGAATATATTGCGCGGATAAATGAGGAATACAGAAAAACAGAAAGAAAAATGAACGACGCCGAAAGAAAACTCGCGCTTGCTCTCGAAAAGCTTGACGAGGTTTCGGAAAAATACGCCGCTCTCGCCGAAGATAACGCTGTCTACGAAGACCGCGCAAGATCAGTTATAGCGGAAGCTAACAACAAAGCCGACCGCATCGTATCAGAAGCGCGTGAGTCGGCTAAAGAAATAGAAAAAAAAGCCGAAAAAGAAAAACATGCCGTTTCAAAGCTGTACGAAGAAATAACGTCGTTCAGAGACAGAGTATTTGAAATATACAATACGCACATCGAATCGTTTGAAGAGATTATGGATTCGGCTGAAGAGTTTGCTTTTTTGTCAAATGACGGTTCTGATTCAGAGTCTGCGGACGAACGCTTGCAGACAACCGTATATGATGATTCGGACGAAGGCAATATCAGTGGAATTTCGAGGGAATCGGAAAACGAAAAATTCGCGGAAGATGCCGGTACGGCTGACCGTGCAGAGAGCAAAGGAGAAATTAAATCTATAAAGGCTGCAGAAGCTCACGATATAAACAAAATCCGCAAAAGAGAGAATTCCTCTGCGGAATATACAGAGGAAAATAACGACAACAACACGTCTTCGGCGGATGAAGCGCGATGCGAAAGAGACGGGTGCGGTGCGGCAACGGATTACGTCGAGAAAACCGCGGAACATGAAAATGAAACCGATTCTTCGCAGGAAGGCATATTTGTTAAAAATATGACCTGTATTGAAAATGATGACGGCGGCTCGGGACGCGGCATAGATTCCGATGACGCAATAGTCGAACAGGATATTCTTGATAATTTGGAGCTTGCAAGGTATCTTGAAAAAATCGACCGCGACGATGAAGATGACGACGGAGAAGAGTCTATACT
>CAKSJC010000225.1 GCA_934462885.1 uncultured Eubacteriales bacterium
TTGTGAGAGATAAGCATATCGGTGTTCTTCTTATCAAGAAGCTTAGGCATAGCGTCGGGAGTGGTACGGAGGTTAAGAAGTCCTCTCTTTTCGGTGGCTTCCTTGATCCAAGCGTCGTCGTATCCGTTTCCGTTGAAGATTATGCGGCGGTGATCTTTTATCGTTTCTTTTATCATGTTGTGGAGCGTTCCCTCAAAGTCTTCGACGTTTTCAAGACGATCAGCGTAGATCTTGAGAGACTCGGCGACGGCCGCATTGAGCATGATGTTTGCGCAGGCTATGCTGTTTGAAGAACCGAGCATACGGAATTCAAACTTGTTTCCGGTGAAAGCAAAGGGGGAGGTGCGGTTTCTGTCAGTCGTATCGCGCGTAAACTTCGGAAGAACGTGAACGCCGAGACGCATAACGGTTTTTTCTGTTCCGTTATAAGGCGTTTCGTTCTCAATAGCGTCGAGAACGGCTGTAAGTTCATCGCCGAGAAATATCGAGATGACTGCCGGCGGAGCTTCATTTGCACCGAGTCTGTGATCGTTTCCGGATGTAGCGACGGAAATGCGGAGAAGATCCTGATAGTCGTCTACCGCTTTTATAACCGCGCAGAGGAAAAGAAGAAACTGAGCATTTTCGTAAGGCGTTTCCCCGGGAGTAAGAAGGTTTACTCCCGTGTCTGTTGCCATAGACCAGTTGTTATGCTTACCGCTGCCGTTAACTCCCGCAAAAGGCTTTTCGTGCAAGAGGCAGACAAGACCGTGACGTGAAGCTACTTTCTGCATTATTTCCATTGTGAGCTGGTTGTGGTCGGTAGCTATGTTGGTCGTAGTATAGATAGGAGCAAGCTCATGCTGAGCCGGGGCTACTTCATTGTGCTCTGTTTTCGCGAGAACGCCGAGCTTCCAGAGTTCTTCGTTCAAGTCAGCCATGTATTCCGCTACTCTCGGTTTGATAACTCCAAAGTAGTGATCGTCAAGTTCCTGTCCTTTCGGAGGCTTAGCGCCGAAAAGAGTTCTTCCGCAGAACACAAGATCCTTGCGTTTTTCATACATTTCCTTATCGACAAGGAAGTATTCCTGCTCCGGACCTACGGAGGTGCGAACACACTTGACATCAGTGTTTCCGAAGAGTCGAAGGATTCGAAGCGCCTGTTTGTTTAATGCCTGCATGGAACGGAGAAGAGGAGTTTTTTTATCAAGCGCCTCACCGCCGTATGAGCAGAACGCAGTGGGAATGCAAAGAGTTTTATCTTTGATAAAAGCATAAGAGGTAGGGTCCCATGCGGTGTAGCCTCTTGCTTCAAACGTCGCGCGAAGGCCGCCGGAGGGAAAAGAAGACGCGTCAGGTTCTCCTTTAATAAGCTCTTTGCCGGAAAACTCCATTATAACGCCGCCATCCGGGGAAGGAGTAATAAAGCTGTCATGCTTTTCTGCGGTAATACCGGTGAGCGGCTGGAACCAGTGAGTGAAATGAGTAGCGCCGTGTTCGATTGCCCAGTCCTTCATGGCGTCCGCAACAACGTTTGCGACTTCATTATCCAGTCTTGCACCTTCATCGATCGTTTTTTTCAAAGAGGTGTAAACTTTCTGAGGCAGTTTTGCCTTCATAACTCTGTCGTCAAAGACCAGACTTCCGAAATAATCAGATACCGTTTTCATAGATCATACTCCTTTTAATAAATAAAAACGAGACACACGACATGAAAAAACTTTCAAGACGCCATTGCCTCGTTTTGTTTATGAAAATATAAAATGCGCCAAAGAGATTTTTCTCATAAGACGCCGTTGCCTTTACATGCGAGTATTATACACTCACTCATTTTGTTTGTCAATACCTTTTTTGAATTTTTCGAAAAAATAATTGACAAACAAAACGGTTTATGGTATAATACAGAATCATAAATGAGCAAAGGCGTTCATTCATATGAGGGAAAACTCCCTTAGTTGAATGAGCGTCTTTATTTTTATTCAAGGAAAGGGAGAATGAACATGAATATCGAGGGTCAGGTCAGGATACCGTCCGGCTGCGCGATTTCGGCAGTCATATCCAGAGAAGGAAAATTGATACCCGGAGATATGATAATAAAAAGTATGCTTCCGATGCACGATCGTTCAAACGGACTCGGCGGAGGATTTGCAGCGTACGGCATATATCCGGAATACAGGGATTTTTACGCGTTTCATTTTTTCTTCAATAATAATGATGCGCGAAACGAATGTGAGAAACTTCTAAAAGAACATTTTGAAATAGTAAGAGCGGAGGAGATTCCCGTAAGGAAAATTCCCGAAATTACGGATGTTCCTCTCATATGGAGATATTTTTTGGCTCCCTTGAAATCAACAGTGTCTCGTCTTCAGTTGGATGAAAAAGAATATGTGGCGCGTATGGTTATGCATATTAACACAAAACTTGACGGCGCGTATGTTTTCTCCAGCGGAAAGAATATGGGAACATTCAAAGCGGTAGGTTTTCCTGAGGATGTCGGAAGGTTTTACCGTCTCGACGAATATAAAGCGTATTCATGGACAGCTCACGGACGCTATCCGACAAACACTCCCGGATGGTGGGGCGGAGCGCATCCGTTCGCACTCCTTGATTATTCGATAGTCCACAACGGAGAAATATCCTCATACGATGCAAACCGCAGATATATAGAGATGTTCGGTTATAAATGCACTCTTCAGACCGATACTGAGGTTATAACATACATAGCGGATTACCTTATAC
>CAKSJC010000226.1 GCA_934462885.1 uncultured Eubacteriales bacterium
GCCATACCCATTCCGGTAGGACCTTTGAGCGTGTATACTTTAATAGGCTCTTCGGGTAATTTAACTTCAGCTTCAATTTTCGATTCACTTTCAGTTGCAGATTCATTTTCGGTTTCCGCATCGGTGTCAACTACGCTGTCATTAACATTTGTCTTGCTGTCGGTTTCGGTGTTATCATTCTTTTTGCTGCAGGAATATAGAGTAAAGCATGACATTACCATAAGCACAGATAAGATAATTGCTAAATTCTTTTTCATGTTTTTAATTCTCCTTATTTTGTTTTTTATCTAAAACGCACAAGCGTTAAAGATCAGTTTACTATTTCAGATAGTTTTATTTTGTCGGATATCTTAAACTTTCCTCCGTTGTACTCGATGATGTTATTTTTAGAAAACATTTCTACGGCTCTGTAAAGAGAAGCACGACCGAGTCCGAGAGTTTTGGCAAGATCGGACATTTTCCCGCCCGAGACCGTACCGTCCTCATCTGAGTTTGAAAGTAAATAAAGCGCAAGCTTTGCTTCAGCACTTCCGGAAGCAAGAAAAGATATCTTTTCGTTAAGAAAAGACACTCTGTTTGAGAGAAATCTCAGGTAATTAAGAGATATTTTATGATACTCCGAAATCAGCTCAAGTATTAGATCTTCTTTTAATACGATAAGGGCAGATTCAGTTTCAGATATTATTTTTGTCTTCTGTTTAGAGTCCAGAAAAACGGAACCCGCTCCAAAAGATTCTCCCGCTTGAACATACCTTAATATAACAGAATGATTTTTTATTCCTGATTCTATTCTGATAATTCCCGAAAAAACGATATAAATATTTTTAATTTTTTTTTCACTTGAACAAATTATCTCTCCGGCATGGCAATGTTCGTCGAAGCATCTGTTTGTAACATCATGCTTTGCGTCAATAGATGCATAATTGCATCCGTCAAAGAGAAATAAAGAACTGATTAATTTACTTTTCTCCAAAACTCAAAACACCTCTGTATATTGCTTGTCTCATATGAGACAATATTATTGTATCACTAAAGAAAACAAATGTCAATAACTCATTTATAAAATGTATTTGCAACTATTTTTTTGTAAAATATAATAAATATTCATTTTTTATTGCAAAAAAAACTAATATTTTGTTTATATTTTTCCACCTTGACTATTGAAATTGCTTTTCATTTGAGATAAAATATATGATAAGAAAATTTTGTAAAAATGCGGGATAGCCGCAGGGAGGCATAAAATGACTTTATTTATTCTTGCAGCAGGAATGGGTTCTCGTTACGGAGGACTTAAGCAGGTTGATTCGTTCACCGAGAACGGAGAGTTTATTATTGATTTCTCGATATATGATGCGATAAAAGCAGGATTCGACAGAGTCGTTTTTGTAATAAAAGAAGAGAATTTTGAAATATTCAGAGAAACAGTAGGACATAGAATAGAAAAGAAAATTAAAGTCGAATATGTATTCCAGAAAATAGATACAGAGGTTCCCGCGGATAAGGTGCCTGCGGACCGCGTAAAACCTTGGGGAACGACTCACGCTCTCATTTGCGGCAAGGATGTTCTTGATGACGGCTTTGTTGTTATAAACGCTGATGACTTCTACGGACGCGACGCATTTATGAAAGCCGCTGAATTCCTGAAGAATAACGACGATAACTCAAACCATTTCTGTATGGTCGGTTATATGCTCGGAAATACGCTTACAGATAACGGAAGCGTGGCGAGAGGCATATGCCATGTTGACAAAAACGGTATGCTTGACAAAATCGTTGAAAGAACAAAACTTTACAAAGAAGATGGCGGAGCATACTTTTTTAATGAAGAGAACGGGGAAGTTGTTCATCTTCCGAACGACACTGTAGTTTCCATGAACTTCTGGGCGTTTACTCCCAAACTATTTACGGGACTTGAAGCGGATTTTGCTGAATTTATAAACGACAATTCGCTCGAACCTCTAAAAAACGAATGCCTCCTTCCGAACACGATAGGAAAGATGATAAATGCAGGTGACTGCGACGTCAAGGTTTTGACAACGAGCGCTAAGTGGTTCGGTGTTACTTACGCAAACGATAAGCCTGACGTAATAGCAAATCTCAAAGCTCTCATTAATGCCGGAGAATATCCGAACGGTCTTTGGAAATAATCAAATAAAAATAAAAAAGAAAAGGTGATATTATGTCTATTCTTGTAACAGGCGGTGTGGGATATATCGGCTCCCATACGGTAATCGAACTTCAGAATGCCGGATATGAGGTAGTTGTATGCGATAACCTAAGCAACTCAAACATTAAAGCTCTTGAAAGAGTAGAGCAAATCACCGGGAAAAAAGTGAAGTTTTATCTTGCCGACATTCTTCATGAGGATGAACTTAACGAGATATTTGAAAAAGAAAAGATCGATTGCGTAATCCATTTTGCGGGTCTGAAGGCTGTGGGAGAATCTGTTGCCAAGCCGTGGGAATACTATAACAACAACATAACGGGCACCCTTGTACTTATTGATGTTATGAAAAAACATGGATGTAAAAATATTATATTCTCATCTTCTGCAACTGTATATGGTAATCCTGCGTTTGTTCCCATCACAGAGGAATGTCCTAAAGGCACTTGTACGAATCCTTACGGATGGACAAAATCAATGCTCGAACAGATCCTCACAGATATACAGAAAGCTGATCCCGAATGGAACGTTGTGCTTTTGCGCTACTTTAATC
>CAKSJC010000227.1 GCA_934462885.1 uncultured Eubacteriales bacterium
ACACAAGCCCTATCGATTCAACCGTATCTCCGGCGCGCAGCACAAAGGCTTCCTTTGGAAAGTCCTCTTCTCTCGTATCAAGACAGGATAGCATAGCCGTAAGCTCGTTTTCTGAAACGTCGGAAAAAAGGTGAGAAGAACGAAGAACGGAAAAATTTTTTTTCATAAAAAACCTCTTTCGTTGAAAATTCAACAGACTTGCTGAATCTATTGTACTATAATAAAAGTGAAAATGCAAGGAGGTGCAGTTATGAAGAGAAAAATCATTGAAATCGATAAGAAAAAATGCAACGGATGCGGTGCCTGCGCCGCTGCATGTCACGAAGGCGCCATTGCTATGGTGGACGGAAAGGCGGAGCTAATGCGCGATGATTACTGCGACGGTTTTGGTGACTGTCTGCCGGCTTGTCCAACCGGGGCGATTTCCTTTGTGGAGCGCGAAGCAGCCGCTTATGACGAAAAATCCGTTATGGAGAACAAGCAGAAAAAGATGCAGGATAAAATGAAAAAAGAGGGAATGACCTTACCATGCGGATGTCCTGGAACGCAATCAAGAAAGATAGAACACACGGAATGCGCAGACGCGGAATTTTCCTATGCGAAGCCTGTCAGCAGACTGGCACAGTGGCCCGTTCAGATCAAACTCGTTCCTGTAAATGCGCCGTATTTTGACGGTGCAAAGCTGCTTATTGCAGCTGACTGCACGGCTTATGCTTATGCCGCTTTTCACGAGCGATTTATAAAAGGACATATTACTCTTGTAGGCTGTCCCAAGCTGGACGGCGTGGATTATTCAGAGAAGCTGACGGAGATCATTCGCAATAACGACATCAAGAGCGTGACGGTCGTGCGTATGGAAGTTCCTTGCTGCGGCGGATTGGAAAATGCGACGAAAACGGCATTGCAGCATAGCGGAAAATTTATTCCGTGGCAGGTCGTGACCGTTTCCACAGACGGAAATATACTTGATTAGAGAAAAAAACGAAAAATGTTTTGTTTTCAATGTGAGCAGACAGCGTAGAAGCTGCGCTATGAAATACGGCGTTTATCGGAGCAGAACTTGATGCGCTTTTTTGCGGAAACTTGAATCGGCAATGCCCCACGGCACAAGAACTCTGCGTTCGGGTAGATTCGGCTGTTGACCGGAACCTTTGTTCCGGTCACTTCCGATTTTTACGGAATGCGACAAGTGTATCTTTCTTCACATCTGCCGTCTTTGCGATGGCGGTATGTCCGTATTCATCTGAACGAAGCATTTTTGGCCATTCTTTTGTAAGTCAGTCATGGAGATTCTTTCTGTTTACACAGAAAAACGTAACTTAATTATATAAAGCGAAAAAAGCCCATCGCAGAGAAATGATTCTCCCGGATGGGCTTTTCGGTTATTCGGAATCTTCAGGTTCATACCTATGCTGTCGAGTCAATTAACTTATAAGCACGAGCCGGGCAGCATGATTGATTGCGAAACACAGACAAAATAACAGTGACTTTTCCTTGCGAAGTGAAAGCAAAAAGCTTTTGCTCCGTTTTTTTGCTTTTTCCGACAAAGAGATTGAACAAAAAAACTGTTGTAAATCTCAAAATTATATGGTAAAATGACAACATATTCATGTTCGGAACACCCGTTTTTTAGAAAAACAAAAAAGGAGAATCACATGAAAGCAAAAAAACTTCTTGCCGCTCTGTTTGCTGCGACAACCGCCGTATGTGCGATTCCGCTTACCGCTTCGGTTGCCGCCGGTACGATCGACGGTCATACATCGAACGGTGACGCTGTCACCGTAATGAACGGCGGTAAAGCCGAAACGCTGGTTGGCGGTTCGATCGGAGGTACGTTCTCGGACGATATCGAACTCGGCAATGGTGCGGGTAACCGGCAAGAAAATTGTCATTACCGACGCAAAAAAACCGTTAATCTCGCTTCCGGTGCGGCGGATTATATTATCCGTATCACGGACGGTTTGTGCGAACCGCAGTTTGACGGTGCAAACGTTACGGGTTTTCTCATTTCCGACCTCTATGGTATTCCGAGTAAAAAAGCCGTAATCAACGGTTTGGAGGTTACAAGCGAAAACTGCGTTTATCAGCTCCCGGAAGGCGAATCTACGGTTGTTGTAAACGGCGGTGTAAAGATGGAAATCAAAAAAGACGCGCATTATATTGTCGGTTACGACGACGGCACGTTCGCTCCGCAGAACAACTTGACCAAGGCGGAAGCCGTTGCTCTTTTGGCACGCGTCATTGCCGACGAAACTCTCTTTGCGGGCAAGATTACCTCTTCATTTAAGGATGTGGAAAAGGACGCATGGTATTCCTCATACATAGGCCTTTTTCAGCGAATGGGTCTTTTGGAGAAAATTTCCGACAACGGCGGAACGCTGTTCCATCCGAACGATAAGATTACGCGTGCCGAATTCACGCAGCTGATTTATGAGATTGCCAATGTAGGCGGCGCAGGTGATTCCGTAAAGCTTCGTTCCTTCTCCGACGTAAAAGAGAACGATAAGTACAGCAACGCTGTTTTATTTGCCGTTTCCAACAACATCGTAATGGGGTATGACGACGGCACATTCCGTCCGGACAAGACCGTCTCCCGCGCGGAATTTGTCTCGCTTCTTGCCAGAACCGCCTTCCCGGACGAACTCAAA
>CAKSJC010000228.1 GCA_934462885.1 uncultured Eubacteriales bacterium
GACGGGGAGTGGGAAATCTGGAGATTCCGTATTCTGTACTCGAAAAAATGCGAGACGGAAGATAAGAAAAAACAAAATTTTTGTATTATTAGCCGCAAATGCGGCAGAATGGAGTTAATGATGAAAAAAGCTGATATCGGTATGATAGGCATGGCCGTAATGGGAGAAAACCTGTCTATGAATATGGAACGCCACGGCTATACCGTTGCCGTTCACGACGTTTGGGACGGGGTCGTCGATAAGTTCATGAACGGACGCGGAAAGGGAAAGAATTTTATCCCCACTCATTCGTTTAAGGAACTCGTAGACAGCCTGGAAAAACCAAGGATAATTATGATGATGATCCGCGCCGGAGCTCCCGTTGACGAAACAATCGAAAAACTTATCCCTCTCCTTGACAAAGGCGATATCATCATCGACGGAGGAAACTCTCATTTTCCCGATACACAGAGACGCTGTAAACTTGTCGAGGAACACGGAATGTTATACATCGGAACGGGCGTTTCAGGCGGCGCTGAAGGCGCGTACATAGGCCCTTCCATGATGCCCGGCGGTTCACCGAAAGCGTGGGAAAGAGTAAAACCGATTCTTCAGGCTATTTGCGCAAAAGTTGATGACGGTACTCCGTGCTGCGACTGGGTTGGAGAAGACGGAGCCGGTCACTTTGTAAAAATGGTACACAACGGCATAGAATACGGTGATATGCAGCTTATATGCGAGGCATATCAAATAATGCGCGATTATCTTGGAATGTCCGATGATGAAATGGCGGAAGTTTTCGCCGAATGGAATAAAGGAGTTCTTGACAGCTATCTTATCGGTATAACGGCGGATATCCTCAAAAGAAAAGACGACGACGGCACTCCTCTTGTTGAAAAGATACTCGATACGGCAGGACAGAAAGGAACGGGTAAGTGGACCGGTATTGCCGCGCTTGATGAGGGCGTTCCGCTTACGCTCATCGGAGAAGCGGTTTTTGCACGTTGCCTTAGTGCGATCAAGGAAGAGCGCGTAGAGGCATCTAAAATCTTAAAAGGTCCTTCGGCTAAATTCGAAGGAGACAAGAAAGCGTTTATTGAAGATCTCAAAAACGCACTTTATGCTTCTAAGATCGTATCGTATGCTCAGGGATATACTCTCATGAGATCGGCAGCCAAGACATATTCATGGAATCTAAATTACGGCGGAATAGCTCTAATGTGGAGAGGCGGATGCATTATCAGAAGCGTTTTCCTCGGAAAGATAAAAGAAGCTTTTGATGAAAATCCCGACATTACGAATCTTCTTCTTGCTCCTTACTTCAAGGATGCTATTGAAGCGGCTCAGTCCGGTTGGAGAAGAGTGTGTGCGTCAGGTATCATTTCAGGAGTCCCCATGCCCGCGATGACTTCCGCGCTTGCATATTTTGACGGATACAGAACAGAGAGACTTCCAGCAAACCTTCTTCAAGCTCAGAGAGATTATTTCGGCGCACATACATATGAAAGAGTCGATTCCGAGAGAGGAAAGTTTTTCCACACAGACTGGAATGACGGAGAGGTCGGCACAACGGCGTCAACACAATATAACGTATAATGCGGTTTTGTTCTACAACGTCAGAATTTTCAGACAAGCGTTTCAAAAACAAAATTTTTATAAATAATAATTTATTGTGAGGTTGTCATGGAATTTAAAAAGAATTGCAAATACTCAATAATCGTTCCAACAAGTATGGGGGTACGCATTTCCCCGATGAACGGTCAGCCTGTTCAGGCGTCAGACACATTATTTATGCAGGCGACGAGCGCGGAATCTAACGTTATTTCCGTAGCTTCGTACCTGGGAATGAAAACAAAAGTTCTTACGGCATTTGTAAAAGACAGCCCGATAGCTGATTTTATAAAGCGCAATCTACGCTCTCGCGGAATCGATTATGAAGGTGCGGAGGTTGAGCAGGGCGGTCCTTGGGGATACAGACATCAGTTCAACATTGCTGACAGCGGATACGGTTCAAGAGGACCGAGAGTCTGCAACGATAGAGCGGGCGAAGTAGGCCGTACCCTTAATATAAAGGATTTTGACATAGAGCGTATTTTCGGAGAAGAGGGTGTCCAGATACTCCACCTATCCGGACTTATCGGCGCACTTTCTCCTGATACAAGCAAGTTCTGCCTTGAGCTTGCGCACGCTGCTAAAAAATACGGTACAAAGATATCATTTGACCTTAATTACAGAGCTTCATTCTGGAAGAACAGAGAAAAAGAACTTCATGAAATTTTTTCGGAGATTGCTTCAGTTGCGGATATTCTCGTGGGAAATGAAGAAGACTTCCAGCTTGCTCTCGGAATAGATGGACCGGAAGCCGGAGGAAAAGACTTAGCTTCAAAAATTGACAGCTTTAAGGGAATGATAGGCTGCGTAAAGAAGCATTATCCTAACGCAGAAGTTTTCGCTACAACGCTTAGACAGGTTATAAATGTAAACCGTCATATTTGGGGCGCCATCATACTTGCCGGAGACGAGTGGTACGTAGCCGAACCGAGAGAAATAACTGTTCTCGACAGAATCGGCGGCGGAGACGGATTCGTCGGCGGTATGCTTTACGCTATGCTTAAAGGCTGGAAAAGCGAAAAGTGGGTTCAGTTCGGATGGGCAACAGGAGCTC
>CAKSJC010000229.1 GCA_934462885.1 uncultured Eubacteriales bacterium
CCTTGCCAAAGGCAAAAGATGCGAGAGCGGACAGAGCCTTTGAATTATATAAGCAGGGGCTTACGCTGAAAGAGATGGCGTCGGTCATCGCCGCCCCTTTCTGGAGCACAATAAAGGATATGGCTTCTCATGAGAGCGATGAGCTATCGTATCTCAGGAAGATATACTCAAGTTTACTTATCACAGGACCTTTTTCAATAGTTCTCGGCTTTGAGGGAGGACTTATGGCGTTAAACGACAGATTAAAACTGCGTTCGATGGTTACGGCAGAGAAGGATGATAAAGTATTTATCGCAAGTGAAGAAGCGGCTATCCGCGCAATGGAGCCGGATGCTGAAAATGTCTACGCTCCGATGGGAGGAGAGCCTGTCATTGTCAAAGTGAAAGAAGGTGCATATTAATGACTTCCGCATATATAGTTCCGGAATTTGAAGTTATAAGAAATCATGAACGCTGTATAATGTGCCGCGTGTGCGAACGTCAGTGCGCAAACGAGGTCCACACATATGACGAGGATGGGCGTGTTATGCTAAGCGACGAGTCAAAGTGTGTAGATTGCCAGAGATGTGTTTCCCTTTGCCCGACCCACGCATTAAAGATCGTCAAAAACGATTGCACATTCCGCGAAAATGCGAACTGGCAGAGCGATACAATAAAGGAAATATATAAACAAGCGTCAAGCGGAGGCGTTCTTCTTTCTTCGATGGGAAATCCGAAACCTCTTCCTGTGTATTGGGACAGGATACTCATAAACGCCTCACAGGTAACAAATCCGCCGATAGATCCTTTGCGCGAACCAATGGAAACAAAGGTTTTCCTTGGGAAAAAGCCGACCGAGATAAAGAGAGACAAAAACGGAAGAATAAAAACAGAGCTTCCGCCTCAGCTTGAATTGTCAATGCCCGTTATGTTCTCTGCAATGAGTTACGGCTCAATAAGCTATAACGCGCACGAAAGCTTAGCGCGCGCCGCACGCGCGCTCGGCATTTATTACAACACCGGAGAGGGCGGACTTCATGAGGATTTTTACTGCTATGGTGAAAATACGATAGTGCAGGTTGCTTCGGGACGCTTCGGAGTCCATGAGGAATATTTGAACGCCGGAGCGGCTATTGAGATTAAAATGGGGCAGGGCGCAAAGCCCGGTATCGGAGGACATCTTCCCGGGGCAAAGATAGTCGGAGATGTTTCAAGAACAAGAATGATACCCGAAGGCTCGGACGCCATATCTCCCGCACCTCACCACGACATTTATTCTATTGAAGATTTAAGACAGCTTGTTTATTCTCTCAAAGAAGCTACGGAATATAAAAAGCCCGTTATCGTTAAAGTTGCCGCCGTACATAATATAGCGGCGATAGCAAGCGGTATCGCAAGAAGCGGAGCCGATATAATAGCGATAGACGGTTTCCGCGGAGGAACCGGAGCTGCTCCGACGAGGATACGTGATAACGTCGGTATTCCGATAGAGCTTGCGCTTGCAGCGGTTGACAGACGTCTGCGCGACGAGGGAATACGCAGTAATGTGTCGCTTGTTGTCGGAGGAAGCATTCGTTCGGCGGCGGATGTTGTAAAGGCAATCGCGCTCGGCGCCGACGCATGCTATATAGCGACTGCGGCTTTGCTCGCACTCGGATGTCATCTTTGCCGCACTTGCCAGAGCGGCAAATGTAACTGGGGAATAGCGACACAGCGTCCCGAACTTGTAAAAAGGCTGAATCCGGATATCGGCTCCGAAAGACTTATAAACCTGATGACGGCATGGAGACATGAGATAAAGGAGCTGATGGGAGGAATGGGGATTAATTCCATAGAGGCGCTTCGCGGAAACCGACTTATGCTGCGAGGCGTCAGTATGACGGAAAAGGAGCTTGAGATTCTCGGTATCTCACATGCGGGAGAATGAAAAGAGTATTTGTCAATGAAGAATGGTGTCTCGGATGTCACCTTTGCGAGTATAACTGCGCATATGCAAACTCCGGAATAAAAAATATGGTAAAAGCGCTTCGCGGAAAGACGATATTCCCACGGATCCGCGTGGAAGAGACGGATAAAATAACTTACGCCGTATCATGCAGACACTGCACGGATCCTCTATGCGTCAAAAGCTGTATTTCAGGCGCTCTTCATTTTGAAAACGGCACGGTATGTATAGATCATGATAAATGCGTAGGATGTCTTACGTGTATTCTCGTTTGTCCATACGGCGCAGTTTCAGTCGGAGAAAACGGAGTTGTTCAAAAATGCGAGCTTTGCATAAATAATCGCTCAGGTACTCCGGCGTGCGTTACGGGCTGCCCGAACCGAGCAATTGTATACGAGGAACGGTAAATTTTTTTCGTGAAGCGGAATCTGTCCGCTACTTAAAAAAGCCTGCTCAATGATAAATTTGAGCGATTTGTAATAAAAACAAAATTTAAACCGGGGAAAAATATATGAAAAAATATGTGATTATCGGAAACGGAACCGCCGCGGCAGGTTGTATCGAAGGAATACGAAGTATTGACCGCGAGGGGGCGATAACGGTAGTGTCCGAAGAAAAACAACATGTTTAATGCCGTCCCCTCATTTCATACTATCTTGAAAAAAAGACCGATC
>CAKSJC010000230.1 GCA_934462885.1 uncultured Eubacteriales bacterium
ATATAAGAGTTATAATTTCGGATATCTTTTTCTTATTATTTGAAGCAAGAACTGCGTTTACCATTTCTTACGATCCTTTTTATTTTTTGCTTTTTATTAAGTTTTTTTTCAGATGGTCAATCATCCGTATTATCGTCGTTTTTTCCATCCTCTGCCATAAGCGCCTCAACAAACATTGCAGCGTCAAACGGCTGCATATCGTCAATTTGCTCTCCGACGCCGATAAATTTAACAGGAATATCCACCTCGTCTTTAATCGAGAAAACAGCGCCGCCTTTTGCGGTTCCATCAAGTTTTGTTATAACAAGCCCGGTTATATCAGCGGCTTCTTTGAATTTCTTAGCCTGCATTACAGCGTTCTGACCGGTCGTACCGTCAAGTACAAGAAGCGTCTCGCGGGACGCATTCGGAAGCTCTCTTGAAATGATA
The DNA here is from genome assembly GCA_934462885.1 of uncultured Eubacteriales bacterium. Taxonomy (GTDB): domain Bacteria; phylum Bacillota; class Clostridia; order Oscillospirales; family CAG-272; genus UMGS1696. Next base: position 430 of record CAKSJC010000230.1, read on the forward strand.
CGATTTATTTTTGCAAGCTCATCCATAAGATTACTCTTATTGTGAAGTCTTCCCGCAGTATCTATTATCAGCACATCCGCTTTTCTTTTATTCGCGGCTGCTATGGCGTCGTATACGACTGAAGCCGGGTCTGAGCCTTCGTTTTGTTTAACAAGCTCTACTTCTGCTCTTTCGCACCACACAGCAAGCTGTTCTATCGCCGCCGCACGGAATGTATCTGCGGCAGCTACGATCACTTTCTTACCTTGATTTTTTAAATTATTTGCTATTTTGCCGATAGATGTCGTCTTTCCGACTCCGTTTACTCCTATAATAAGGATAACTGACGGCGTCGTATCAAGGTGAAGGGGTTCTCCCTCTCCTATCTGCCCGCGTAGAATTTCCGAAAGAGCCGTTTTAACGTCGTCGGAATTCTTTATATTGTTTGTTTTTATGCGGTCTCTTAGTTCGTCAATAATTTTTTCAGTTGTGGAGGCTCCCATATCTGCGCATATCATTACCTCTTCAAGTTCTTCGAGAAGATCCTCATCAACTTTACGGAAGTTTTTTACAACTTCGTTGACCTGACCGAACACAGCATTTTTGGTTTTTTGAAGTCCTTCTTTAAGTTTATTAAAAAATCCCATATTATCTCCGTTTTATTTTAATAAGTCGTCGTTATTATCTGCCGAATCAAGGGTGAACACTTTTGATACTCCGCTTTGCGGCATAGTTACTCCGTATAAAGTATCTGCAATCTCCATTGTTCCTCTTCTGTGTGATATCATGATTATCTGCATTTCATCGGTATATTTTTTTACGTATTTACCTACTCTTGCAACGTTTACTTCATCGAGAGCAGCTTCAATTTCGTCAAAAATACAGAAAGGAGACGGATTAACTTTTATCAGAGCAAACAAAAGCGCTATTGCAATAAACGCCTGCTCTCCTCCTGAAAGAAGGTTTAGGTTCTTTATTGTTTTTCCGGGCGGAGCGGCCTCAATCTCAATACCTGATTCAAGAGGATTTTCGGGATCGGCAAGGGTAACTTTCGCGTGCCCACCACCGAAAAGCTCACGGAACACTTCGCCAAAATATGTGTTTATTTTTTCGAAAGCTTCGAGGAAAATGCGCCTCATATCATCTTCGATACCGTTTAATATCTTTAGCAGATCCTCTCTCGAATTTCGAAGATCTCCGAGTTGCTTTTTTATGTAGTCGTAACGCTTCTTAACTTCCGTATATTCGTCTATTGCATCAACGTTTACGTGTCCCAGCGAGCGTATTTTTTGCTTTAATTCCGTCTGTACGGACTGATACTTTGTCCGCTCTCCATCTGCTAAGGTATGGCAATCGTTATCTTCCGAAAACTTACGTGCAGTTGCAAGCGTCAGCTCGTACTCGTCCCACAGCCGTGAAACGAGTTTTTCTTCTTCTTCTTTCAGCGCCGTGAGCTTGTTTTCGTTTCGCGAATGAGAGATAAAGACAATATCTTTCTTTGAGTTTTGTTCTTTTTCGGTTTTACGAAGTTCATTGACTCTCTTTTCTATCTCGTCTCCCGCTTCTTCGAGAACCTTTCTTTTTTCCTCGAACTCAGCTATCTCTGCCTTATATTTTTCGGCTTCCTCATGCTTTGTTTCAGCAAGCAAAGAAAATTCTTTTATTTTTTCTGATATCGTATCAATAGCGTTTTTATGTTCAGCACCGTTTTTTTCATCTTCCGCAAGTCGCTCTGCGGATTCGCTCCTTGATATCTCCGCCGCTTCCTTATCTCTTGTAAGCTCAGCAAGGCGTATCCTTATTTCGGAGCTTTTTTGGGAAAGTTTTTCTGCTTCAAGTTCGCTTTCTCCGCGCTCCGCAGCAAGTTTCTCGCGCTGTGCGGAAATTTCGGTTATTTTATCAGACTGAATTTTTATGTTTTCTCTCATCAATCTGAGGTCATCTTCGCTCTTCTCACTGCTCTGCGAGATCGAAGCAAAGTCTCTCTTCAAATCTGCAAGAAGAGTCAACAAAGCTTTCCTTTTTCCGTCTATATCGCTGAAATTTTTCATCTCCGCCGATATAAGCGTATTTATAAGCTCCGCTTTATCTTCCGCTGAACGCAGATCGTTATTTACGGAGTTTATTTTCTCCTTTATCTTTGCCTCTTCTGTCCTCAAGGACGAAAGCTTTTCAATTATTATATGAC
>CAKSJC010000231.1 GCA_934462885.1 uncultured Eubacteriales bacterium
GTACGGATTCCATGCAAGCTTTGCGGCAAGGTACTCTCTCAGTGCGTAAAGATCTCCGCCAACCTCGCGGCTTCCCTGAACGAAGAGATATCTCACTCCCTGCTCGTAGAGATACTGGAAGTTAGGCTGCATATTGCGGAGATTCGGATAAGGTGAGAGGTAGTTTCCGAAGTTTACGATATGGAACCAGACGTACATCTCTTCATTATACTCACGGAACTTCGGAAGATCGGAAAGAAGAGTTACCGCGTCGTATCCCGGGTCTCCCTGAGCTATGAAATCAGTCTCCTTTTCGGGATCAACCGTTTTTAAGTTAAGGCCGCTGAAATTTTCATCGGCTCCGATGTTGAAAAGGACATTCGGCTCGACCTCAATATGTGTGACCGGAGCTGTTCTTGTAAGATAGTACGCCATCGTCGTTATCGTCTTATCGGGGAACGCTCTCGCCACCTTATTGATAAAGTGTACAAGCGCTCCGATATGCGATCCCGCCGCTTCGTCAAGCGCCGCGCACTTTTCACACTGGCAGTAATACGACGGCCCGTCGTTCACGGCTACCGCCCACCAGCTTTTTTCGGGATGTGCCGCTATTTGTTCACCGAGAACCTTTATGTAGTAGTCCGACATTTCTTCATTGGTATAGCAAAGCTGGTTCGGCGCGCCATATTCGTCGGATCCGAAGCGCTTTCCGTTATATTCGGCAAACCAGTCGGGATGCTCTTCATACATCGACGGAGGAATTATAGACGCATACGTGTGGCAGAAAGAGCCGCGTTTAGCGCCGCAGACGTCTGCGTTTAATCTCTGCTTATACTGAAATTCCGTATTGCCGTAAAGATCTCTGTAATCGATCTCACGGTCATGGAAGTACGGATTCTGGAGGTTGAACTCGTCCTTTTCTATCGCTATCGTATCGGATACGGGAATGTAGTCCGCCTTTGAAGTGAGGTACCGGCATCCGCAATATTCTTCAAAGAATGCGTATACTCCGTAAACAAGGCTTCTTTCATTATCGCCGTATATGTAAAGCTTCCCGTTTTTCTCGGCGATTACAAATCCGTCGTATTCGATACCGTCCACACGCTCGTCGAAACGGTCCGCGACTTCTCCGAAGTCAAGCACTATCTCGATCTCCGCGTTTTCGTTTTCAGAGACTTCAGTTCCGAGAACCTTTCCCGCCATATCAAGAAAAGCTTCTTTTGCTCTTGCCGCGTTCTCCTTTACGGCGGTTATTTTACAGTCAAGCTTCCCGTTTTCGGCGAGAACGAGGCTTCCGTCGGTATAGGAGATTCCCGCTTTATTTTCTGACGCGGGATCTTTTCTCAGACTTGCGTTAGGCGCTAAGGCTGCGCTGCCTGCCGCAAGAAGTGCGGCGAGGAATGCCGCAACAGGACGTACTATTGTGGAATGCTGCATTTTTTTCTCCTTTTTTGTTTAAGTGTCTTTTGTCTGATTTGACAACCTTGACTTTTTTTATTCCAAGGCGCGGTGCGCCGAGTTTTTTTGTTATTTTATTTTTGATTTTTCGTAGAAGATTTCAACCGTTATGGGACGTACCCAGTTGTCAAGTCCCGCAACTGAGGTTATTCCGTGTTCGTCAGCTACTCTCTTGAAAAAGTCGATATATTCCTGTCTGTCTTTTTTGCCGACCTGGAACATATAGCAGTATACAAGCCCCATTTTTTCTTCTTCGACTCGCGACGTGAGTTCTTCGTCTCCCTCAACCGCTGCAAGCGCTTTGTCTATTATCGCTATATATTCGAGCATTTTGTCGGGTTGCGTCCAGCTCTGCTCCGCGGGCACCGCATACATATTCAGGTACTCGCCCTCGGCGTGCGCTTCTTTGTAATATTTATCAAGCGTGTTTATGTACTCGTTTATATAAGGTGCGGCAGCGCCGTAATACAGTTCAAGAAACTCGTTTTTCGTAGCTTCAAAGTCAATATACGGATCCCACAGAAGCTCTGAAATGAGATACCAGCGAAGCGCCCAAAGCTCTCCGCCTTTTTCTTCGTGACCCTGCATAAAAACGTAGTTTCCTTTGTTTTTATGGAAAAACTGTATGTTATTTTGCAGATAATATGTGTCCGGGAAAGGCATATGGAAGTTAGCGAAATCGGTATTATGATGCCAGTAATACATCTCGTCCGTCATGGCAGCGTATCCCTCGATTTGTTCTTCCAGCGTTTTTGCATTCTTGTCATCGTCAACCCCGAGTTCAAAGCCGTAATCTTCATCGTTCGTAGTAAAGAGGAAACGAATGTTTTCCGCAACTTCTACGTTCTTTGGGGGAGTTCTTGAATCAGCATACGCCATTGTAACTATTATTTTATCGGGGTACGCTTTAGCCGCGGCGTTTACAAGATTCAATACTGAACCCATGAGAGTACCGCCCGCCTCTTCGTTAAGGCGTTTGCAATTGTCGCACTTACAGAAAATGTCTAAATCGTTTTGGGCTACGGCCCAGTACTTCACGTCCGGCTTTTTTTCGATCAGCTTTCCGAGGTTCTTCACGGCTTCCGCAACCATCTCGTTATTGGAATAGCAAGGATGAGCCGGAAGTC
>CAKSJC010000232.1 GCA_934462885.1 uncultured Eubacteriales bacterium
CACATTCCGGGGGGATTCGGCGTAAGATTTGACTCCGCAATCTCCGACGGAGAAGTGATCAAGCCCTACTACGATTCCATGATAGGAAAGCTTATCGTTCATGCCGCAACCCGAGAAGAGGCTATTCGCAAAGCGGACACCGCGCTCTGCGAAACCGTTATACAAGGAATCGAAACGAACATTTCCGATCAGCTTTCCATAATCAGAAGCGAAGGCTTCAGAAGCGGAAACTACGATACCGCGTATATAACAAGACTGGACAAAGAACGGGATAATATTTAATAATTCCCCTTATAAAGGAATGCGCTCAAAACGCCGCTCTCCCCGCTTTGTTTTATACTTAAAAACGACAGGCAGCGCAAAAAATGCTTTTGTCCTCACTTTCCAAATTTTACGGCGCAGTCGCCGGAATCGGGTGATTTAACATGAATAATCTGGTCGGTTTTTTTCGAAAATCTATGAATACACTTGAAAACGGAGGATTTACGCTGAAGCGTGAAGAGAAAATCCTTTGTCCGTCGTGTAAGAGAGAAAACTCTCCGAAAATATTAAAAAAGGAAAATATGATCTGCCCATGCGGCTATCATTTCAGGTTGAAGGCAAGAGATCGCGCTGAGATGATCTTCAATGAATGGGAGGAATTATTTCCGCATACCAAACGATACGATCCTCTCTCTTTTCCCGGATACGCGGAAAAACTCCAGGCAGCTGAAAAAAGCTCCGGAGAAAAAGAAGCGGTGATTTGCGGTCACGGGAAGATAGATGAGTGTCCGTGTGCATTTTTCATCATGGAACCTTCCTTCATGATGGGAAGCATGGGTCAGACTGTCGGAACAAAGATAACCGCTCTTTTTGAATACGCTACTGAAAGAAAACTTCCGGTGATAGGCTTCACTGCGTCAGGCGGCGCTCGGATGCAGGAGGGGATTCTTTCACTCATGCAGATGGCGAAAGTTTCCGGCGCGGTAAAACGTCACTCTGAAAAATCTCTCCTTTATGTCACCGTACTCACCGATCCCACGACCGGCGGAGTTACAGCAAGCTTTGCCATGCAGGGAGACATCATCCTCTCTGAACCCGGCGCACTCGTCGGTTTTGCCGGAAAGAGAGTCATAGAACAAACCACGGGAGAACTTCTTCCCGACTCGTTCCAGAAAGCGGAATTTGTAATGAAGCACGGATTTATCGACACGATAGTTCCGCGAAAAGAACTGAAAAGCACTCTTAATAAAATTTTGCTTATTCACACCCGTACCTCCATCCGAAAGAAACAGGGGTAATTTATGAAAGCATACGAAAAGCTGAAAGAAGCCAGAAGACAGGACAGACCTACCGCTTCTTCTTATATAGACAAAATCTTCACGTCAAAGATTGAACTTCACGGAGACCGCGCGTTCGGAGACGATCCGGCAATGCTCGGCGGTATAGGATTTCTCGGTGATATTCCGGTCACGTACATAGCAACTGAGCGCGGAGTCGCGACCGAGGAGAGAATCCGAAGAAATTTCGGTTGTCCAAAGCCCGAAGGATACAGAAAAGCAAAGAGGCTTATGCTTCAGGCAGAAAAATTTTCCCGCCCTGTCGTCACATTTGTGGACACTTCGGGAGCTTTCTGCGGAGTCGAAGCCGAAGAACGCGGTCAGGGACAAGCAATAGCTGACAGCATAGAATGCATGATGGGTTTGAAAGTTCCGATAATCAGCATTATTATCGGAGAGGGAGAAAGCGGAGGAGCGCTCGGAATTGCCGCGGCAGACTCTGTATATATGCTGCGCAACGCCGTGTATTCAGTTATCTCTCCGGAGGGGTGCGCGGGAATTCTGATGAAAGATTCCTCACGTGCTGCTGAAAGCGCGGAAGATTTAAAACTTACATCTGACAGCATCAAGAATCTCGGCGCTGCCGAACGCATAATTGAAGAGAACTTCGACGCATTCGGAGATATGTGCGAGGGGATGCGAAATCTTCTTATCAGAGATATTACAAAGTTATCTGTACTCGACACAGAGCAGCTTTGCGAAAAACGCTTCAGAAGATATGCCGACATGGGAGATTCTTTGCGAATAATTGTCTGAGAACGTCACGAAAAATTGTCCGCTGACTTTTTAATGCGACAATATACTATTTTATCTAATAAAACGCCGCTCTACTGTGAGTAGAGCGGCGTTTTACGCTGTTCTATCGGCGTTCACTTAATAGTAGAGATATGTTTACAAAGAATAGATTGAGTTTTCCGCGACGCTATGCTATCATTCAATTATGAAATGTCGCGGAATTGATTTTTTAGAAATCAATTCGTTTTTGTAACTTTTACGCCGTGACGTATATTAATATAATGTAAAGCTGTCGAGAGGAATAAACATGAATTTACTCAACAATGAATTCGAAAAAATCTATAACGAAAACTACGGCAGAGTTTACTCGTTTCTTTACAAAATGTGCCGCAGCCGCGAAACTGCGGAAGATCTGACTCAGGAGACATTTTATCAGGCATACAAATCTCTTTGGAGATATAACGGCACTTGTCAAA
>CAKSJC010000233.1 GCA_934462885.1 uncultured Eubacteriales bacterium
CAGAAACTATCGAAAAAAACTATATGCCGTACGCCATGAGCGTTATCATTTCAAGAGCTATTCCGGAAATTGACGGTTTTAAGCCGTCACACAGAAAACTGCTTTATACGATGTATAAAATGGGACTTTTAACAGGCGGGCGAACAAAAAGCGCAAATGTAGTTGGACAAACCATGCGTCTTAATCCTCACGGAGATATGGCAATTTATGAAACGCTTGTCAGGTTAACTCGCGGAAACGAGGCTCTTCTTCACCCGTTTATAGATTCAAAGGGAAGCTTTGGAAAACAGTATAGCCGTGATATGGCGTTTGCCGCGCCAAGATACACAGAGGTAAAGCTTGATCCGATATGTGCTGAGCTTTTCGGGGGCATTGATAAAAACGCTGTTGATATGATCCCGAACTACGATAACACGATGACTGAGCCGACTCTTCTTCCTACATCTTTCCCGAATATACTTGTTTCACCGAATATGGGTATTGCGGTCGGTTTATCATCGACCATATGTTCATTTAACTTAGGAGAAATATGCGACGGAACGATAGCTATCCTTAAAAATCCGAACATATCCATGGACAAACTCATGGATATAATAGTCGCGCCCGATTTTTCCGGAGGAGCAAACTTACTTTACGACCGAGAGGCGCTGAAGCAGATATATGAAACCGGTACCGGAAGCTTCAAAATGCGCGCACGTTATAGTTACGACAAAGCAAAGGGAATAATCGAGATAGTGCAAATTCCGTATTCTACTTCAATAGAAGTAATTATGAAGCGTATTGCGGATTTGCTAAAAGAGGGAAAATTTAAGGAAATATCCGATATAAGAGATGAAATCGACCTTTCCGGATTTAAACTTACGATCGACGTAAAGAGGGGCACCGACGCCGACGCTCTTATGGCAAAGCTTTTCCGGCAGACGACACTTGAGGACAGTTTTTCGTGCAATTTTACGGTTCTCATAAACGGGTCGCCGCGACAGCTCGGAATACGCGGTATACTCGAAGAATGGATTAAATTCCGTATTTCTGCGGTCCGACGTGAACTTACTTTTGAACTCGGACGCAAAAAGGATAAACTCCACTTGCTTCGAGGGCTTGGCAAAATACTTATTGATATTGATAAAGCAATAAAAATAGTACGCGAAACAGAGCGTGAAGCAGATGTCGTTCCGCGCCTTATGGAAGGCTTTTCAATAGATAATATACAAGCTGAGTATATCGCGGAAATAAAGCTGCGCCACCTAAACCGTGAGTACATCATAGAAAGAATACGCGAGATAGAAAGCTTGCAAAAAGAAATAGCAGAGCTTGGAGCAATAATAGCGGATGATATAAAAGTCAAAGATGTTATCGCAAGACAGCTTGCGGTAATAAAGAAAAAATACGCTAAACCGAGAAAAACTCAGCTTATTACCATAGACGAAAACGAACCTAACGTAATAGATAATGAAGTAGAGAATTATCCCGTTTTCGTTGCGTTGAGTAAAGAAGGGTATTTTAAAAAGATAACAAAACAGTCTCTTATGCGCGCCGATGAGCAAAAGCTTAAGAACGGAGACGAGATAACAAATTCAGAGGAAACTGAAAACATAGCTGAACTTATATTCTTCACGAATAAAGCGGAAGCATATAAAGCAAAGGTTGACGACTTCGGGATTGTTAAAGCATCCGCACTCGGAGACTATATTCCGGCGAAGCTTGGATTTGATGATAATGAGCGTCCTATTATGATGAAAGCTTTTACGGAATATAACGAAAACGATAATTTTATATTTATTTTTGAAAACGGTAAAGGCGTAAAGATTCCCGTTACCGCATATGAAACAAAAACCAACAGACGAAAACTTACCGGAGCCTTTTCAGATGTTTCGCCGATTGTTGCGATTATTTTCGAACATGAGCCGCTTGATCTGCTTATTGAAAACAGCGTTGGAAAGGGAATACTGATAAGTTCAAAGCTTATTCCGAAAAAAACGACGCGCTCTGCCGCGGGAGTAACCTTGTTCAATCTGAAAAAAGGCGTTAAGATAACGGGAGTAAGGTATGGAGACAGTCTTGATAAGGCGCTTCTTGCGCGTTGCCGAAAAATTAAGATACCGGCAACCGGAAGCTCAATATCAAGCAGTACAGAAGACCAACTGAAGATTGAGTAAAAAACCATATTAATACAATTTTCTTTCAAAAGTGTAAATTATCACGCGCTCTTGTTGTTTGAACTTGAAAAAAAAAATACATTGATGTATAATATATGCAGTGTTTATATGAGTTTGCCATACAAAGACACTGCATATTTTTTATTATGAGGAATAACTATGAAAAAAAGAAAAATATTAAAGATCATATCAGCGTCAGTTCTTGTCTCAGCTCTTGTTATAACAGTAGCCGCAGTTTATGACAGCTCCGAAGATCCGCTCGTTTCTTTAAGCTATTTGAAAGATGTATTTAAGAAAGAACTTTTAGCCGAAGTCGATGAAAAAATAGAAAATTCAGTTAATAAAGATGCCGATACCGAAAATAATCCCTTTGA
>CAKSJC010000234.1 GCA_934462885.1 uncultured Eubacteriales bacterium
AAGGATAAGTATCGACTGGTTAAAATCAAACTTCTTTGCAGCTACGGTAGAGAAATTCATTGCGTACAGAACTCCTGCCATTCCGGCAAGAAAAGCGGAAGTAATAAAAGCAATAAGCTTATACTTGGTAACATTGATACCGACAGATTCAGCAGCTATTCGGTTGTCGCGAAGAGCCATCACCGCGCGTCCCGTACGGCTGTTCTTTAGGTTCAGCACTACGAACAGTGTTATGAGGATAAGAACAAATCCCACCGCAAAGGTTGAGATCTTCGGTACTCCGACTGCTCCCATGGGACCGTTTATTATCATCTTACCCTTGTCCATATTGAGCGCAGAGGCGCTTTCCATACTGAAATGAAGTCCGTGAGCGTCAACACCTATATATAAGCAGTTAACGATATTTTTAATGATTTCGCCGAACGCGAGGGTAACTATCGCAAGGTAGTCTCCGCGCAGTCTCAAAACCGGAATTCCGATGAGAAAACCCGCGATTCCCGCGATGATGCCGCCTATTGCCATAGCAATAACCAGTCGAAGTACATTCGATGTCACAACGCCATCGAGAGAAACAACGGCGATTATTCCGGAAAACGCTCCGAGCGACATGAATCCCGCATGTCCCAATGAAAGTTCCCCGAGGATTCCGACCGTCAGGTTAAGAGATACTGCCATTACAATATACGAGCATATCGGGATAAGCTGCCCGGAGAAAGAGCTTGAAAGCAAGCCTGCCGATTTAAGAGGCTGAATAACGGCAAACGCGATTATAACAATCGCATATGTTATCAGATCCGAAAAAGTGCGTCGGAAATTCTTTTTTATCTTTAACATTTCTCTGCCCCCTCCTTTACACTTTTTCACGGATCTCTTTTCCGAGAAGTCCGGTAGGCTTTATAAGAAGTACTATTATTAAAACCACAAAAACTATGGCATCGGAAAGCTGTGTCGAAATATAAGCTTTCGCAAATATTTCGATAAGCCCGATAAGAAATCCGCCGAGCATTGCGCCGGGGATTGATCCGATCCCGCCGAAAACAGCAGCCGTAAATGCTCTGATTCCCGGCATGGAGCCTGTTGTCGGCATAAGCTGAGGATATGAAGAACAAAGAAGAATACCCGCGATAGCCGCAAGCGCACTTCCTATGGCAAATGTGACGGAAATCGTTGTATTTACATTTATGCCCATGAGAAGCGCCGCGCCTTTATCTTCAGATACTGCACGCATCGCTTTACCCATTTTGGTTTTGTTAGTAAATATTGTAAGGGCTATCATGATGACGATACAAACAAATATCGTAACAACAGCTTCGGAGGTGATGACGAGCTTGCCGTCAAAAAGCTTTATTGAACCAAACTTAACGAGAGATTGGTACGACTTTGGAGCGCTTGACCAGATAAGAAGCGCGGAGTTCTGCAAAAGGTAGCTTACTCCGATCGCGGTTATAAGGACGGCAAGAGAAGTTGCGTTTCTAAGCGGCTTATATGCAAGTCTTTCGATTATGATACCAAGAAGCGTACATACTATGACCGATGCCAGAACGGAAACAACAGGCGAAAGCCCCAATTCAACCGTTACACAGAAAGAGATATATGCTCCTACCATGATAATGTCGCCGTGCGCAAAATTAAGCATTTTGGCGATTCCGTAAACCATCGTGTATCCGAGAGCGATAATTGCGTATACGCTCCCGAGACTGAGACCGTTTATCAAATATGTCAGAAAAGTCACGTGAGATCCTCCGATTCGGATAAATTTGAGTTGTCGATCAATTGTTCTTCACTGTTCGGCAACTTCAAGCTGCGCTTTCAAGCCTGAAAATCTATATCGGAATATTTTCCCGATACAACTTAAAGAGGGCTGCCTTTAACAGACAACCCTCCGTACAATTTAATACTGAAATTACATTGCGGAGTAAACGCCGTCCTTGATAACCATACCTTTAGGTTCCTTGGAGACTTCACCCGTTGCTTTCCATGTTACATCGGAACCTGTAAGTCCGTTGAACACGAAGCTGTCGGAAGTAAATACCTCAATGAGCTTATCGCATATATCGGATGCGGGCATGTCAGCCGTAACTCCGGCTTTCTTGCAGGCTTCATAGATAGCGTAAATAGCGTCGTAACCGTCAGCTGCGAACTGGTTCGGTGTTTCGCCGTACTTTTCGGTGTACTTTGCAACGAAAGCTTTTGTGAGTTCGTCATCAGCGTCAGCCACGAAAGGTGTAAGAAGCATTACGCCTTCTGCCAAAGACGTATCAAATCCCTTAAGAGTAAGAATACCGTCCATACCGTCAACGCCGAAATATTTGAATTCATATCCTGCCGAATGCGCCTGATTCATTATAAGTGAAGCAGGTGTGTAATAAATAGGAAGGAAGATGAGGTCTGCGCCCGCTTTGTTTGCTTCGGTTATCTGTACGCTGAAGTCTGTTGCCGTATCTTCAGTAAAGCTCGTCACGGAAACGACGTCAAGTCCAAGCTCGTCTGCACGTGCCATAA
>CAKSJC010000235.1 GCA_934462885.1 uncultured Eubacteriales bacterium
GATTCCGGAATAGGCGGACTTTCCGTTTTGTCTTATGCCATGAAGTTATTCCCGGAAGCTCATTATATATATTATGCTGATACCGACAATGTTCCGTATGGTACGAAAACAAAAGATGAAATAATAAAGTACGCAGACCGTGCGGCGGATTTTCTTGTTAAAAAGGGGGTATCAGCTATCGTTGTAGCCTGCAACACAGCGACAAGTATGGCAATAGCTTATCTTCGTGAAAAATATCGCGAGATATACATAGTTGGTATGGAACCTGCCGTAAAACCTGCCGCACATGACCATGCGGGAGAGAGAATACTGATATGCGCCACTCCTCTGACGATAGGGGGGGAAAAACTCCATTCGCTGATAGAAAGCAATTTTGAAAAAGATTGTTTAATGCCGCATCTTGCGGCGCTTCCGAAGCTTGTTACATATGCGGAAAACGGTATTTTTGATAAAAGTACGGTGTGCGGATATTTCAGTGAAGTATTCGGCGATAAAAGAAATTATTCGTCAATTGTTCTCGGCTGTACTCATTTTATATATTTCAAGGACAGCTTTATCGATTTTTTCGGAAAATGCGATATTATTGACGGAACTGCCGGAACCGTAAACAGGCTTTTTGATCTTCTTAAAATAAAAGCCGAAGAAAAAAAGGACACAGAGGAATCAGTCGAATTTTACCGTTCGGGACGTCTTGTCGAAGATCCTGAGACAATTGCGTTTAACAGAAAAATGATAAAAAGAAGCCGTGAAATGGCAGAAATGTAAAAGTAAAATAAACAATCTTTTGAAGCAGACTTTTTGTTGTAAAAAACTCCGGAAGATCGATGAATCAATCCCCCGGAGTTTTTTATGCGTTTTTTAACATTTCGCAGATCAAAGTCCAAAGCCTTGAAAGTGAAGAAACAGAAAGCACTTCATCGGGAGAATGAAGATTTTTTATATCCGGTCCGATTGAGATCATATCCATTGACGGAAGTTTTTCCTTAAGAAGACCGCATTCAAGTCCTGCATGTATTCCAATTATTTTAGCTTCTTTTCCAAAGATATCGCGGTAAGTTTTTAAGTAAAGTTTTTGCATTTCAGATCCGCTTACAAAATCCCATCCGGGATACTTGCCGACGTGCTCGCATTTTGCACCGAATCCGCCTGAAATACATTCGATAATATTCATAAGATCGTCGAGCTTTGATAATACTGATGAACGTGATGAAATTACAATCTCAAAGCAATCTCTGTTCATGCGTATCACGGCAAGGTTTGAGGAAGTTTCAACAAGTCCGGGAATAACGCGGCTCATGGCACGCACACCCGTAGGAAGTGAGCGAAGAAGAGCGATAAGTTTTTCGGTTCTCTCGGATGTCATAAACTGATCGGCGGTATCTGTATCAATTTTGAGCGTAAAGCCTGAGTCATCGGAAATCAGCTCGCTTCTTATTTTTTCTTCTTCAGATCGTACTGCTCTTTCAAAAGAATCTTTATCCGAGACAGCAAGCTGTACAAAACATTCTCTCGGTATTGCGTTGTCGCGGCTTCCTGCTTCAATGTTTGATATTCTGACATCGCATACTTTTGAGGCGGAATAAAGTATCCTTGCCATAGCTGAGATAGCTCCGAGACGTCCAAGATTAATATCCTCTCCCGAATGTCCTCCGAATAGTCCGGATACAAAAACAGAAAGCGAATCATATCCATATGCGGGAGTTTTGTTTTCGGTATCAAAGAAAATGTGAGATCTGACGCCGCCGGCACAAGATACGGTAGCTTCTCCTTCTCCTGCCGAGTCTATATTGATGAGTCTTTTTGATTTAACGATTGAAGCGTTAAAATTTCGCATTCCCGAAAGACCTGTCTCTTCTTCGGTCGTAAACAGACACTCAAGTTCGGGATGGGGAGCATCGCTTGCGAGAAGTGCAAGCATTATTGCCACCGCAACGCCGTCATCTGCTCCGAGAGTTGTTCCGCCTGCGCGGAGCAGGTCGCCGTCAAGCACAAGCTTTATCGGGTCACACATAAAGTTATGTTTTACGTCTCTGTTTGCTTCACATACCATATCCAGATGACCTTGCAGCATTATCGGAGTTCTATCCTCGTAGCCCGAGCTGGAAATTGCGCGGACAAAAACGTTATTTGAGCGATCGATATATGCCTCGTGTCCGAGACTAACAGCAGTATCATGAACGAATTTTGCGACAGCAGCCTCATTTCCGGAACCGCGCGGAATGTCCGAAATTTTTTTGAAGTATGAAAAAACGATTTTTGGTTCAAGTTCACTGTAAATCACTGTAAACACCTCCGATTTACCTCTTTATGTCGATTATATCATTTCAAAAGAGTAAAATCAATGATTTTTATATGTGTTTTGCAGTAAATATTTTTTTATACCTATTTATTGAAAGAAAAATATATGGTATAATGTTTAAGAATAAAAAAGAAATGCTGTCTATTGAGACTGAGTGCAAACATTGATTTT
>CAKSJC010000236.1 GCA_934462885.1 uncultured Eubacteriales bacterium
ATCATTTTCTACTTCAATGCGGAAGTAGACATCATCCGGACGAAGTTCAAAGGAAGCCTCGTGCAGAACATCCCCATAGAACGCTGTTGCGTTTTCGCAGTGACGGTTGGGGTTTCCTGTTACAAGATTAATTCTGTGGGCGCCTGAAGTTTTTACTTGAACTGTTTTATTTTCAATTGAAAGTTCTGTGATATCGGGACCGGCAGAACAGTAGAAGTTTCCTTTCTCAAGAGCTGAAATGAGGTTTTCATATGAGAGGCTTTCGGCAAAAAGCACTGTCCAACCACCGAAGGAATCTTGATTAGGAGTTCCGATAGGGCGATGATTGTGATTGTCGTCGGCGGCGATAGCATTGAGTCTTACGCCGAGATTAAGCAGATCGTCGTACACATGAACACTTTTGTCGGGGAAGCCGTCAGAAATACTTCCGTGGTTTTCGACTTCAATAGCGTCCATTCCTCTGTACTGAGAGTATTCGGGGTAAACCTCAATAGACCATGCCGGATGATTAAACGTAACGAAATACCCAAGTTCCTTTGAGCGTTTTATCATGTCGTTCACACATTCGGGAGTGCGGGAGCGGATGTAGTCGTCTGTAACATACTGCTGTATATCGCGGTAATCTTCCGCTCTGCCCCAGACATAGCGGCTTTTGTTATAGCAGGGAACAATTCTGTTTTCCTGCGATTTTGCGATAAGGCAGAGGTGAGTTCGTTTGTTGGTTCCCATGGTTCTTGCTTCGAGTTCGACTCCGTTTAAGGCGATGAAATTCTCGTCGCAGAGATCTTTGTGATCGACCATAACCTCATGATCAGTATAAGCTACGGCCGAGTAACCTTTTTTCATATATTCTGTTTTTATCTCTTCGGGAGTTAGCTCGCCGTCCGAAATCGTTGAGTGGCAGTGAAGATTTGCCTTATATGGATTCAATTTTGGCAAGAGATATTTTTTCATTTTTACGGTTCTCCTTTATTTTATGAAATTAAATCGAAAATGAGCGGAAGAGTTTCCGGTTTCTTATTCGAAAATTCGGTTACGGACAATATCTTTTCCTCTGCTTCCGAAAGCTTGGCATCGGTTGAAGAATACAGGGTGCATATTGTGTCGCCTTTTTCAAGATAATCTCCGGTTTCGGCTGAAATAACGATACCTGCCGAAAGATCTGGAATATCGTTTTTGGTAACTCTGCCTGCCCCGAGAATGCATGCGGCGCGTCCGATCTCTTCTGCGTTTATTTTGGAAATGTAGCCTGTTACGGGAGCCTTGACGGTGAGCGCATGCTTTCCGACGAGAAGATCGTCGTTTTCGATTGCAGAAATATCTCCTCCCTGAGCTGCTGTCCATTCAAGAAATTTTGTGTAGGCCGCTCCGCTTTCAAGTGAATCTTTAACCATTTCTTTGGCTTTCAACGTGTCAACACCGTGTGCCAAAGATACCATGTTTGAAGCAAGAGCGACGCAAATATCGTAAAGCTCGCCTTTTTCGTGTTCTCTAAGAATACGCACCGCCTCAATCACTTCAAGAGAGTTTCCGACATTGTGTCCGAGCGGCTTATCCATGTTTGTTATAAGAGCGCGGATTTTTCTGCCGTGATGTCTGCCGATATTCACCATAGTTCTAGCGAGAGTACGTGCGTCTGAGACGGTTTTCATGAAAGCTCCGCTTCCGCATTTTACGTCGAGAACGATAGACTCCGCGCCTGCGGCGAGTTTTTTGCTCATAATGCTCGAAGCGATGAGAGGGATTGAATCTACCGTTGCGGTAACATCGCGGAGTGCGTAGAGCTTTTTGTCGGCGGGGGCGAGATTTCCGGTTTGTCCGATGATTGCCACACCGACTTTTTTTACTTGCGTAAAGAATTCATCGATCGAGAGGGAGGTTCTAAATCCGGGAATAGATTCAAGCTTATCTATTGTTCCGCCGGTGTGACCGAGTCCGCGTCCCGACATTTTTGCGACCGTGCAACCGAGAGAAGCGACAGTAGGAGCGACGATAAGCGAAGTCTTGTCTCCGACGCCTCCCGTGCTGTGCTTGTCCACTGTTCGCGTAAGAAAAGAGAGATCAAGTGTGTCGCCGGAACGCATCATGTGATACGTTAGAGAAGCAGATTCTTCATTTGTCATTCCGCAAAAGCATATTGCCATGCAGAGCGCTGCGGCTTGATAATCCGGGATATCTCCTCGCGTATAGCCTTCAACGAAAAATTTTATTTCCTCGTCTGATAAAGGGCGCGACATTTTCTTTTTTTCAATAAGATCGTACATTCTCATATGAAAACCTCGAAAATATCAAAATTTTATAACAGATCGGATGGAGTGAATGAGTACGGCATAATTTCCTCAAGAGTGTGCATGGCTATGCTTTTGCCGTCGTATGAGAGTATTACAAAATCATTTGCGCAAAACTCTCGCATGACTTGTCTGCAAACTCCGCACGGATAAGTGAAAGAGTCAATAATACCG
>CAKSJC010000237.1 GCA_934462885.1 uncultured Eubacteriales bacterium
TTCGCTTATCGTGTTAAATTGAATATATTTCATTCCGGCGCGAACAGCGATTTCCGCGCTTGATCTGATTCCTGTCGTCATAACGGGTGCGGCGCGGTGAGAAAACGTCATTGAAGCCGCCGATTTAGGATTTCCTATACCGTCGTTCAGATTATCCCAGTTAAACCCGTCCGCACGGCCGTATGGGTGACATGACGCGCACGATTCCCAATTCTGGTAGCAGGCTGTCGCGTCGTACCAAAGAGTTTCGCCGATTCTGACGGAATCAGCTTTCGGTTGATTTCCGAGAGAAATTGTCTTTTCTGAAAAATCCTTTACATTCAATACCGCAACGTCTCCCGAAAAAAACTGACCGCAGTACAGCATTCCGTTCATATACGAAACAGAACGCACGCCTTCGCCTGATAGAGGGATACGTTTTCTGCAATCGGAGAAAATACCGATTTGATCTGCGTATTCAGTTCCGGTTTTTATTTTATCCTCAATTTTAGAAAGCGGAACCGTTATTATCTCGCCGGTTCCGGATATCGCGAAATACGCATTCTCGCCGTCCATGGCTATTCCCCACGGTGATGCCGCGCCGAGCGTTACGTCGTCAAGAAGAAATGTCGTTAAGTATTCGCCGCTTGAAGCGTCAAGAACGGCAAATCCGTTTGAATTAATCCATGCACCGTCAAGCTGCGTCGTCGGATACTGATATCTTGCTACTATAAGCGTGACAAAAAGGTACTTATCGTCCGGAGTACGGCATATCTCTTTTACTCCTCCGGCGCCGTTTACAAGAGGAATTCGCTTTGCCGCACCGTTTTCCACGACATATACTGAAGCGGCGGTTTTCTCGGCGTTTGCCGCGTCCTCCGTAAGATGACACGCCACGTACAGCTTGCCGTTAACGAATTCTGAAGAAATCGGTTCTCTGCCAACTTTAATCTCGTCGGAAACAGAAAGCTCATCAGTATTTACAACCGAAACGCTGTTCGAAAATCTGTTTATGATATACGCTGTATTCTCATGAAATTCTGCCGAAATCGGAGTGTGACCGACTTTTACGGTTTCCGACTTTTTTAAGTTCTCATCGAAAACGACAACTTCTCCATCCAGCTCTCCGCGTAAAACGTAGATCTTTCCCCCGTATTCCTTAATATAATTTACGGGCGGAACAAGAGAGGCTGAGGCAATCGTGACTCCGTTTTCTCCAAGCTTGAATATTCTGCCTCCTGTTTCGTCGGCAATGTATATATTTCCGTTTGAGGCATAAACTGATTGCGGAGAAATATAGTTTTCTCTCGCTTGGCGTTCGGTGCTTAAGTCTATCTTTTTTTCTTCCGGCGCAGATATTTTGAACTCAGGAAAAGAAATATCGTCGGTGTTTTTATCCCTTGAGTACGACACTCCCGCTATTGTAAGAAGAGCGGCGAAAAGAGCTTTCAGCTTATTAACGTTCATATGTACCGCCTTTTATTTTTAGTTAAATGTTTCAACTGTTATACGTGTGCATAGAATCCGATGACGCAGTCATAAATCTGACGAAGAAAAACGTAATTATCACGCACACAAATCCTATAATGCATAACGGATCGGAAAGTTTTTTTAGTTTTTCGCTTTTTCCGACATGAATGTAGCAAGCGTAAACGAGCCACGTTACAAGCGACCAACATTCTTTTATGTCCCAATTCCAAAAGGCGCCCCAAACCTCGTTCGCCCAAACAGCGCCGAAAAACATCCCCGCTGTCATAAACGGAAAAATAACGCGCACGCAGTCAAAAATCCCGCGATTTATTCTTGAAATCCCGTCGGAATCGCCGTCGCGCTTCTCGGATGATTTCGTCCGAGCCGATATTCCTAATTTAATCGGCTTTGTTACGACCATAGCGAACGCAATCGCCGCCATAACGTATGAGATTACGTACATAAATATATGCGGAACGAACCACACGGACCTGAGCGCAGGAGGAAACTGCCACGACGCGTTCGCGTCCATAAAGAAAAGTCCGATCGAGAGTATTTCTGAGCACGCAATGAAATACGGTGCGCTCCATTCTCCGTCTCGCGCGAAACGAATATACAGATAGAGCAGAGAAAACATGACTGTCTGAAACGTCAGCAGCTGATACATACTCACAAACGGCACGTATCCGTTTACGACAAAGTTATTGACAACAAGAGACAAAGAGAGAAGCGCCGTCGCCATCCACAAAATATTCGACAATGTTTTCTTTTTAAGTATTCTTGTGAAAAGAGCGGCTGCATAGCCCAAGCTCTGAATAAGTATTATTGCTCGTAAAACAGTGCCGTTCATGACGCTTTTTCCTCTTTCGGCGTTTTTTCGGTTTTCTTGTTTTTCACAACGTTTGCGAGAATAAGAGAAGATACAGTTCCGAGCGTCGTGAGCCAAATACCCGATTTTACCGTATATTCGCCGGGATCGTATCTGAACATAAGCGCGACGTTATCTTG
>CAKSJC010000238.1 GCA_934462885.1 uncultured Eubacteriales bacterium
CCCGAAAACCGCGAAGAAACGATAAAAGAGCTTGAAGAATACATAAAACTCGCTTCCGCTCTCGGCACGCCGTATATCCGTGTGCTCGGAGATCTGACGGCTGAGCCGACCGACGATTTTGACGACGAGTACGTTATCTCATCCATGCGCCGTCTCGCGCCCTCTGCGGAAGCTGCCGGAGTAACTCTTCTTATCGAAACAAACGGCGTGTATTCCGACACCGCGCGCCTTGCCGACGTTCTCGGAGCAATCGGAAGCGATAACGTAGCCGCTCTGTGGGATTTGAACCACCCGTACAGATTCGCAGGAGAGGATCCCGAAACAACGGTAAAAAATCTGGGCGCGTACATAAAGCATACGCATATAAAGGATTCGGTTGTCGAAAACGGGGAGATAAAGTATAAGCTCATCGGAGAAGGAGATCTCCCGATAGACCGCTTTATCGGCGCGCTGCGCAGCATAAACTACGAGGGATATATCTCCCTTGAGTGGCTGAAGCAGTATTCGCCGGAGCTTTCCGACGCGGGTATCGTTTTTCCGCATTACGCGAACTTCATGCAGCAGTACATGGGCAAGGAGCGCGTTCCCGGAAAGCTTTACACGAACAACAGAGGAGACGGACAGTACGTATGGCAGAAAGAGCAGCTTATCGACCTCACGTTCCCGCAGGTGCTTGACCGCATTGTTGAGGAGTTTCCCGATCAGTGGGCGTTCCGTTATACTACGCTCGACTATAACAGAACATATTCCGAGTTCCGCGATGACGTAGACCGCTTTGCGCGTTCTCTGATCACGCTCGGCGTAAAGCAGGGGGATCACGTCGCAATCTGGACGACGAATATTCCTCAGTGGTACATCACGTTTTGGGCTACCGTGAAGATAGGCGCGATACTCGTAACCGTGAATACCGCTTACAAAATACACGAGGCGGAATATCTGCTCCGCCAGTCGGATACGCATACGCTTGTAATGATAGACGGATATAAAGATTCGGATTACGTAGGCATAATAAAGGAGCTTATTCCGGAGCTTGAGGAAAACGAAACACCGAAGCCTATCCACAGCCGCCGCCTGCCGTTTTTGCGCAACATCATAACCTGCGAATCAAAGCAGAAGGGATGCCTTACCTGGGACGAGGCTTTGGAGCTGGCGGAAAAGACTCCGATAGAGGCGGTATGGCGCCGCGCCGCGCTTATAAACAAGCACGACGTATGCAATATGCAGTACACGAGCGGTACGACGGGTTTCCCGAAGGGAGTTATGCTCACGCATTATAACGTCGTAAACAACGGAAAGGCGATCGGAGACTGTCTTGACCTCTCGACCGCAGATAAGCTTATGATACAGGTGCCGATGTTCCATTGCTTCGGAATGGTTCTTGCGATGACGGCCGCAATGACCCACGGCGCGACCATGTGTCCGATTCCCGCGTTCTCTCCGAAAAAAGGACTTGACTGCATAAACCGCGAAAAGATAACCGCGTTCCACGGAGTTCCGACGATGTTTATCGCAATGCTCGGACACGAAGATTTCCCGAAAACCGATTTTTCTCATATGAGAACGGGTATCATGGCAGGCTCTCCCTGCCCGATAAAGGTAATGCGCGAAGTTATAGAAAAAATGCACATGAACGAGATATGCATAACCTATGGTCAGACGGAAGCCTCTCCCGCGACTACCATGTCGAAAACATCGGATTCCATCGAAACGAGGGTAAATACCGTAGGATCGCCCATATTCGGCGTAGAGTGTAAAATAGTCGACCCGGAAACGGGCGATGATTGTCCCGACAACGTTGACGGCGAGTTCGTAGCGCGCGGATATAACATAATGAAAGGATACTACAAGATGCCCGAGGCGACAGCCGCGGCGATAGACAAAGACGGCTGGCTTCATACGGGAGATCTTGCGCGCCGCCTTCCCGACGGGAACTTCAAGATCACGGGACGTATAAAGGATATGATAATCCGCGGCGGCGAAAACATCTATCCGAAAGAGATCGAAGATTTCATCTACACGTATCCGAAAGTAAAAGACGTGCAGGTTATAGGCGTACCGGACAAAACGTACGGAGAAGAGATCATGGCTTGCGTCATAAAAAAAGAGGGCGAGGAATGTACGGTAGATGAAATAAAAGAGTACGTGGCGTCTCACATGGCGAAGCATAAATGCCCGAAATACATAGTGTTTGTAGACTCGTTCCCGATGAACGCCGCCGGAAAGATACTCAAATACAAAATGCGCGAAGAAGCGGTAAAGCTTCCGGAATTTTCGGAAGCGTCAAAGATCGTGACGGCGTGAGTGAAACGAAACAGAGGATACGGTGGGATTTTTGAAAATCCCACCGTATCCTCTTAAACTTTTTATCGTAAGCTTATTATACGAAAAGCTTAATCTGCGTATTGCCCGAAAGGTTTATTCAGAATCCACACTTGAAAGAAAAGCTGCGCCTCGGA
>CAKSJC010000239.1 GCA_934462885.1 uncultured Eubacteriales bacterium
GGAAGTCCGCGGGAGATATAATTTGCTCTGTTGTAAAAAAAACAATATATGAGCGGATAGCGGAGGAGAAAAAATGAAGAAAAAACTTGGATTTTGTATGTGCGGTTCGTTTTGCACTCATAAGAAGGCTCTTGATGTGATGCGCGATCTTATCCGCAGATATGATGTTGTGCCTATATTTTCGTACAATACTCTGAACGCCGATACACGGTTCGGAACAGCTTCTCTCCTTAAAGAGAACGTCGAGGGGATATGCTCACACAAGGTTTTGTCTTCAATAACCGAATGTGAGCGGCTCGGACCTGCCGATCCGCTTGATGTCATGATGATATGTCCGTGTACCGGAAATACGCTGGCAAAGATTGCTTTAGGGATAACAGATACACCCGTGACCATGGCTGTAAAGGCACACCTCAGAAGCGAGCGGCCTCTTCTCATAGCTCTTGCTACTAACGACGCGATGTCGACGAATTTTGTCAATATAGGAACTCTTCTTAACCGTAAGAACGTTTTCTTTGTGCCGATGAAAGAAGACGATCCTGATGGGAAGCCGCATTCGCTGGTAGCTGATTTTTCACGTTCAGAGGAATGCTTGATAGAAGCGGAAAATAAAAAACAAGTCAGACCGCTTTTTGTAAATTAACCTTTGTTTCATATGTTTTTTATTAATGCTTGTTTGTCAAATTTATGTAGAAGGAATTAATAAAAGGAGCGTTAAAAAATGAGGATATTGACTTTTGTGCATTACTTAAAGACAAAAATAAACAAAAAAGAATATATAGGCTTTTATAACAAAATGATAGTAACAAGGACGGTTTTGGAGGCGCTGACTCTTGTTTTTATCTTGCCGCTTAGCGTTTTTTATTCTGTTATTTATGAAGATTTGAACTATTCTTCAAATGCTCTGATTAAAGCAAACCCAAACGTGCCGGTATCCGAAGCAATGAAGGGCATTGATATTCCGGTTGATGCTTGCTACAGCGTGAAATATACATTTTTAGGTTCGGTTAACGTAGGTTCGGCGCTCAGAAGTCATTCTTTCGGTACGTTCAACGATTTTGCGGCTTCTCACGAAAACGAGTATTTTTCGGAAGAAATCGTATCACTTACGAAACATGACGATATGACAGTCGGCGTGTGCGCAAACGTTTTTTCGGACAGAAAAGAGAATATCTATTCCGCCGATACCATGCGCGGAGAATGGTACAAAGCTCCGACGTAGCTTGCGAGTATACTAAAAACCATGGGGACGGACGTTTTATATGCAGAGAACAAGTATACAGCGGCATACGGAGATACGGGATACTCAGATACAAAAAACGCACTCGCGGCTAAAGGCGTCATCTGTGCGGAAAGCGGGGAAACAATAGTAAAAAAACATAACGTTATATCTGTCGCTACGCTTTTTATTTCACTTGATAAAAAAAGCGATCTTTCAGAGTTTTGCTCAGATATAAATCGTGCGGCAAAAGAAAACGATGTTGTTTTTGTTTGTGTTTCGTATACTGAAACGGGCGAAAAATATGACGTTGGGGAAAAGTTGAAGGATGTATTCCGCTCGTTTATCGATGCGGGAGCATATCTTGCTGTCGGAACGAATTTTAAGTCCATAAAACCGTGCGAGAAATATAACGGAGGATATATCGCATATTCTCTCGGAGCTTTGATTGACTCATCTACAAAGTATCCCGAAAAATACGCGATGGCTCTTTCCGTTACGGTGAGGAAAGGAGAGAGCGGGAAAGCGGATACCAAAGTGACGCCCGTTCTGTTATAGACATACAGCGACGGCAAACCATGGCATCCTTCTGTCTCGGAAAATAAAATAAAAGATGAACTGTTTATTGATTTTACGGAAAACGAATGAAAGATATCTGTATAAATCACTTCTTTCATGTAAATAATATGACGGGATCGAATATCGGTTCTGAAATTTTATTTGATGGTGGTGCAAAACATGGAAGAAAACAAAAAAGCCAATCATTCTATTTCCTGTACCGTAAAGCAGTGTGCAAACCACGCTAAGACGTGTGATTTCTGTTCTCTTGAGTGCGTTTCTATCGGTACGCATGAAAAGAACCCTACGGTTACTCAGTGCGTTGACTGTGAATCCTTTATTCTCGGAGCAAACGATGGCGGATGCAAGGCTTGCGGAGCAAAATAAATAATTTCTTTTTTGAAGAAGACCGTATTTGTTAACATATGGTCTTCTTTTATTTATTTTGTTTTTAATTCAAATGCAAATAAAAACAAAAAGTAAATTAAAAATTAACAAAATATTAACTGCCTTAATATGCAACAAACTTGAATATATTTGCGTTTTTTTTTGTTGCAAGTAGTCACAAACATAAGCTTTTATTATCGAATTATAAGAAATAATTGTTTGACTTTGTGGTTTTATGATATATATAATAACAAAGAATAATAAAGAAAGTTATTTTGAAGAATGCAGACA
>CAKSJC010000240.1 GCA_934462885.1 uncultured Eubacteriales bacterium
TTCCGGATTCGCTCGTCGGCGACGTTATAGGCGATCTCAACAAAAGACGCGGCCGCGTTCTCGGTATGAATCCTTCCGAAAGAAAGAGCGGTTACACCGTTGTTGAAGCAGACGCACCTAAAGCGGAAATGATGGATTACACAATCGCTCTCCGTGCGATGTCTCAAGGACGCGGTTCATATGAATTTGAAGTAGACCGCTATGAAGAAGTTCCATCATCCGTTGCTCAGAAGATAATCGCTGAAGCAAAGGTTGACGAAGACTGAGTTTTAACTCACTAAAAGAAAGCTCCGTATGATAGGTTTTCATGTTTCTCCTTTCATACCGGGCTTTCTTATTTTTATCATAACACCTCTGACACGTTTTCCGAAAAACCAACTCACTCGCATAAAATCTCGATCGACCTCTGTACGACACTCATTTAATTTTCGTCTGTGATGTTTTTTCTTTACTTTTAGGAAATTATATGTTATACTTCAACCAAATGACACATCATTCAAAGTAATGCGGAGAAAGAATGAAGCTTACCGAATATAAAATAACTTCAAAAACCAATATAAAAATAGCTCTTCTCGCAGACTTGCATAAAAAGCCTTACGGGAACGCCCTGTCGCTCATAAAAGAAGCGTCTCCCGATGTTATTTTGTCGGCAGGCGACATGATGGATCGTCTTGCCGGCGAAAGTATATACGCATCGGAAAACGAAAACGCTCTGATTCTCCTATCGG
Organism: uncultured Eubacteriales bacterium; assembly: GCA_934462885.1. GTDB lineage: Bacteria > Bacillota > Clostridia > Oscillospirales > CAG-272 > UMGS1696. The sequence continues at coordinate 729 of CAKSJC010000240.1, forward strand.
AGTGCGCAAAGCTCGCTCCCGTCTTTTACTCAATAGGAAACCATGAGCGCGGCATTTCCGCAAAGAACAAAAAGCTCTTCTCAGATCTCGGAATAAAAGCGCTCGACAACGAATACGACTCATTCCGCGATATCTATATAGGAGGACTGACAAGCGGACTAATCTATAACAAAAACCCAAGAACAAAAAGCTCCGTTCCGAAAACGGATTTTATAGAAAAATTTGCAAAACTTCGCGGTGTAAAAATTCTTCTGTCCCATAATCCGGAATACTGGGAGCGATATATTAAAAATACCGATATTGATATCACCCTCTCCGGACACGCGCACGGCGGTCAGTGGCGCTTCTTCGGGCGCGGGATCTACGCCCCCGGTCAAGGTCTCTTTCCAAAATACACGGGCGGAGTGACCGACTCGCGTCTCGTAATCAGCCGCGGAATGGCAAACACCGTTTTTGTTCCCCGCTTATTTAACCCGTGTGAAGTAGTTCTTATCACTCTTTTTAAGGTGTAGCCGTGGTTAACGTTTTTATTTATTATAAATTCGGTTTTACAAAAGATGAATCACACGATCTGCTCAAAAAAGCCGTGCAGGATTTGTACGATATACCCGAAAATGAGCTTGAAGTTTCAATCATGGATCGTGGAAAACCGTTTTTCACATTTCATCCGGAAGTGCATTTTTCAATTTCTCACACAAATGATCTGTGGGTATGCGCGATTTCTTCCGATCAAATAGGCTGCGATGTTCAGTATCACAAAACTGCGGGCAGACGAAATACCGAAACCTTATATAAAATTGCTCAGCGCTACTTTTCTCCGGAGGAAACTCTCGCAGTACAAAAAGCGGATAATACCGAAAAAATTTTCTACGACATATGGTCGCGCAAAGAAGCCTCTGTCAAGCTGACGGGCGAGGGTATAAGCAAAGGATTTAAAAAACATAACACCGCCTGCCTCGACAATGTTGTAATAAAAGACTTCTTTCTTCCCAAAAAAGACGGTGATCTTTCATGTTCAGCCGCCGCTTTTGAAAATTTTAGCATCTCAATAAAAGAACTTTCCAAATGAACGCCCGTTTCACAGATCGTGACAATAGGTCGCAAAAATGCGCTCACTTCATTACAGAGCAGTTAAAAAGATTTGAGAATTTATGAAAAACATACCTTATATTTTTTCCGACGGATCTCTTTTTCAAGCGAATTCCGATATTACAATCACCGGCGAAACAGAAAGAAACACCATACTTCACGCCAAAATTTTATTTGCCGGAAAATCAATCGTTGAGTCAGAATCATATACAGACGAAAGAGGCCGTTTTTCCGTTACGCTGAAAACTCCCTCTCCCTCGTTTAATGAGTACGATATAATTCTGTCCTGTCTTTCTGACGCCTACATTATGCGAAATGTTCTCTTCGGCGAGCTTTGGCTTGCCGCGGGACAATCAAATATGCAGTTTATGAACAGCGAGACGCCTAAGCATGAAAAAATGCTTTACGATATTATGGAAAAGAAAATACGTGTATTCTGCCCACAAAAGGCTTCCGTCGGAGATTTCCCGAACTTTCCGGATCCTCTCCGATACGGCAGATGGTGTTTCTCTGATGATGCGGATTCCATGGAACCAGTCTCAGCACTCGCAACAAAGTTTGCGTCGGATATATACGATTACCTTA
>CAKSJC010000241.1 GCA_934462885.1 uncultured Eubacteriales bacterium
TTGAATATATCGGTTATAAAAGACGTCATAGAGTGAAACTGTCCCATAGCTTTATATGCGTCATCACGCGCAGAAACAAACTGACTGTTCCCAATTTCAAACTTTTCCTGTTCTTTTTCGGCGTTTGCAAACGCTTTAGTTACTCTAATCCCCGATATGCTTCCTTCAAGCGAAGCGTTGATCTTTGCTATTGATTCGCGGCTTCTCTTAAATGCTGATCTCATCTTCTTTCTTAAGCACACCGCAATAAATATAAGAATCGGCACTCATACGAATATTATGAGTGTAAGCCATATGTTTATCATTGATAAATATACAAATGCCGTAATTATTGAAATAGTCGAAATTATAATGTTTTCAGGTCCGTGATGCGCAAGTTCACTTATATCCATAAGATCATTCGTCATTCTTGACATGATTTTTCCGGTCTCGTGATGATCGTAAAAACTGTACGGCAGCTTTTCAAGATGAGAAAACATGTCCCGTCTCATCTGTGCCTGCATTTTTACTCCCATCACGTGTCCCTTATACTGTATAAAAAAGTTCAAAAGCATTCTTACAAGATAAAGTAAAAGAAGAATACATCCCGAAAATATAATTCGGTCAAACTTTTTGTTTGGTATCAGATCGTTGAGCATAGCGCGAGTCACTATCGGATATACAATAGCGATAAGAGACACTGTAAAAGATGCCAGCATATCACAAAAAAATAAAAACTTATATGGTTTATAATAGCTGAGAAAACGTTTAAACATTTAACCTCCGTTATGACAAAAATTGTCATTTGTAAATAACATTATACCGTTTTGTTCTTAAAATGTCAAGAAAAAGTCTTGTTTTATCTTGGTCATATTTCCTTTATCTTATGAATAAGTTATAACACATAATAAAGGAGGCAAGCTTTTATGATACTTTCAAAAGCCGACTGCGGACGTTATTTGCTTGATGAAATATTTCTGCCGGAAGATAAAAAGGAAGAACTAAAAAAAATAGGTTTGACGATAAATAATGAGCTAAATATATTGGGACATATTGGGCGAGAAAGCGACACTATAATCTCATCTAAAGCCGGAACATTTATCATAACTTCCCCCGCATGTCACAGTATATCTGTAAGAAAATGCGAAGAATAGCTCTATGCGGAACGCCGAATTGCGGAAAAACAACACTTTTCAATGCTATTACCGGTATGAAACTTCGCACAGGTAATTACAACGGCGTTACGGTAGGTGAATTTGAAGCTCAAATTTCAAATGATATTATTATATGTGACCTACCGGGAATTTTTTCACTTAACGATAAGACAGAAGACGCAAAAATTTCCTCTTCATACATCAGAAACAAAGCTTCTGAGATAATTATTGTTATAGATGGCACATGTCCGTTCAAGTCGCTAAAACTCTTGAGCGATATTATTTCAATGAGCATTCCCTGTGCTATTCTAATAACGATGACCGACCTCTTAAAAAAACACAGCGGATATATTGATAATAAAAAAATAAGTCATGACCTTAACCTAAACGTATTTTCATGTGACTTAAAAAACAAAAAAAAAGTTAAAACTCTTATTACAAATCAAGATTTTTTTTCCGTTCCAGGGTCGGCAGATTATGAAGAAATAAAAAAACTGATTGAACAAAATTTTACAGCAAAGGAAAATTCTACTCTTTCTCTCACGGACAGACTCTTGATAAAAAGCAAGTTTGCTTTTTTCTTTAATACTTTAATTATTCTAATCCCGCTTTATGTTATTTTTTCCTATATTTCCCCGTTTTTTGTTTCATGCATCACCTTTTTTTTCGAATCAATATGCGATCTTATCATGTCAAAGCTCGGTTTTTTGCCCTATGCTTTCAGACGTTTTATATATGACGCTGTGCTCGGGAGTATGTCTTCAGTTTTGTCTTTTATTCCGCCGATAGTTTTTTTATTTTCCTATCTTTCTTTTATCGAAGAGTCGGGTCTTGCAGCTCGTTTTTCCCTGTCAATGCGCACTCTTTCTTCACTCTGCAAAGTCGACCCAAACGTGTTTTTGTCCTTTTTATTAGGATTTGGATGCACCGTACCGGCTATATATTCTCTTCGCATTTCTGACAAAGAATCGGCAAAGAAAATCGCTCCATTTCTGCATTTTTTTCAATGCAGTGCAAAAATTCCTGTCTTTATGGCATTTTCTTCGGTTTTCTTCGGTAAATATGCAGGACTCTTTATTATAGGAATTTATGTTTTTGGAATCATTACAGCGCTTTTCTTCTCATTAATTTTCCGCTTTATAAAAAAAGAAGATTATTTTGAGCGCTCTTTCTATGAGGTACCATCATATAAGATACCGGCTGTCGTTTCTGTTTTTCAGCGGAGTTCTGAACATATAAGA
>CAKSJC010000242.1 GCA_934462885.1 uncultured Eubacteriales bacterium
GAACAATACCGCGCACTCCCGTACATCGGCATATTGAAGCCTGAAGTATATACCAAATAGTTGTCTGTCAAGATTCCGGCTCACCATTTTTCCAAAGGAGATTTTTAATGAAGAACGCGTTTAAAACAGCCTTGTTCTACTTCGTACTTATACTCGGAATTATCCTGCTTATTTCCGCCCTGACTCAGTCAGTGCAAATAGATAAACCTGTTTACAGCGATATAGTAGAGCTTTTCAAAAATGAGCAAGTTAAAGAGTTTGTAGTAGATGAAAACAATAAAATGACATTAATCGTCAGAACGTCAAATCCTGACGGTTCGGAAAGCTTGACCGAAAAAGTTTATAATCTCCGTGACCTGAGTCTCTTCATAAAAGATGTCGGAGGACTTGTTGAAGAACAATATGAAAAAGGCATAATCACAAAATATGACTACCCTGCTCCGACTACCATTCCCGTTTGGGTAAGTTTCATTCCCTATATAATTATGATCGCTCTAATCATTGGATTGGTTATCTTCACGATGAATCAGGCTGCCGGAGGAAAAGGAACGAAAAACTCGGTCGGACGCGCCAAAGCTAAGTTAATAACCGCTGATAAAGCGAAAGTATATTTTAATGACGTTGCGGGAGCGGATGAAGAAAAAGCCGAACTCGAAGAGATAGTTGAATTCTTACGTAATCCGGCTTATTTTACAAAATTAGGTGCAAAAATACCACATGGAGTCCTACTCGTAGGTCCTCCCGGAACAGGTAAAACTCTTATCGCAAAAGCGGTTGCAGGTGAAGCCGGAGTTCCGTTCTACTCTATCTCCGGTTCCGATTTTGTAGAAATGTATGTCGGTGTCGGCGCGTCAAGAGTCCGTGATCTTTTTGACACCGCACGTAAAAATCCTGCGGCTATCATCTTTATTGATGAGATCGATGCTGTCGGACGTCACAGAGGCGCAGGTCTTGGCGGCGGACACGATGAACGTGAGCAAACACTCAACCAAATCCTTGTTGAAATGGATGGGTTTGGTTCCAGCGACGCCGTAATTGTTATGGCAGCAACAAACCGCCCTGATATTCTTGATCCCGCCCTTCTCAGACCCGGACGTTTTGACCGCCAAATCACAATGAATCCTCCGGATGTTCTCGGACGTGAGGAAATATTGAAAGTTCATGCTAAAAATAAGCCTTTTGAGGATGACGTGGATCTGAAAAAGATTGCTCAGTCTACGGTCGGCTTTACAGGTGCCGAACTTGCAAATCTTCTTAACGAATCCGCACTTTTGGCTGCAAGAAAAGGCAAACAACTCATCGGAATGAACGACATAGAAGAATCAATGATAAAGATAGTGGTCGGCATTTCGAAAAAGAAAAAAATTATCAAGCCGGATGAAAAGAAGAAAACCGCTTACCATGAAGCGGGTCACGCTATCGTATCTTTCGTCAAACCTGAACTTGATCCGGTGCGTCAGATCTCTATAATTCCAAGCGGACGCGCTCTCGGATATACACTTACTTCACCCGAGGAGGACAAATACAGTATTTACAAGAGCGAGATGAAGGCTGAAATAAGCGAACTTCTCGGCGGACGCGTTGCCGAACGCCTTATATTTACAGACTTTTCCGGCGGAGCTTCAAACGATATCGAAAGAGCAACAGCCATTGCTAAAACAATGGTTATGAAATATGGTATGAGCGACGAACTTGGACCGATACTTTACGGATCGGAACATTCGGCTGATGAAGTATTCCTTGGACGCGATTTCAATCAAACCAGAAATTACTCCGAAGAAACCGCCGCTAAAATAGACGACGAAGTAAAGCGAATAATTGAAGAAGCTTACGCTGATACAGAACAGATTCTTAAAGACAACATTGAGAAACTCCATTTCATTGCCGATTATCTGGTCAAAAACGAGATCATGGAAGAAGAACAATTCATGCGCGCTATGAAGGAAGATGACATAACGATCGAAGCTTTAGAGGAAATGGTGGCTGAAAAAAGACGCAAAAGTGCTGAAGAAAATGAAGCTCGCGCGCGTCACATTGCGGAGATAGAAAAACAGCGCGAGGCCGAACGTTCCAAAGAGCGAGACAAAAATAAAGAATTCCCTATCGGAAATGTTCCTCCGCGTATGGGACTCTGATATAAAATTAATTTATACGGTGAGTATTTATCTGTGATAAACTACTCACCGTTTTTTTCACAAATCCATCCCATGACCATACACTGATCAAGAGCGAAAAATAAAAAACAGGCTAAGTTTTAAGAAAGCCTGTTTTTTTATGCTTTATTTTCTAACTAAAGCTGCGGCATACCAACCGTTTTCATATTTTTCATCGTCGATCTTGTATCCTGCTACGTCAAGCGCGTTTTTAACC
>CAKSJC010000243.1 GCA_934462885.1 uncultured Eubacteriales bacterium
GGTGTGGAACAGTAAAAAATTGATAAAAAACACATAAAAAAGAGAGAGTATAATCTCTCTTTTTTTGTTGGGGTATTCAGAAGCAAAAAATCCCCAGTTTAGGCGGAGGAAAAAACAATGTGTGTTCTGATGGTCTATTTTGTTTTAATTGTTTTAACTTTGTTGCCCCAGTGAACTTCAACTGTAACGGGCAGAGTTGATGTTACGGTAATCTCAGGCTCATCATCAAGTGAAGCGCGTGAAGCGCAGAGAAGATCAACGGACGCATTTTTAAAAGGATACTGCAAAATTCCGTGTTTTTCCATACGGTTTACATACCAAACAATCTTGTCCTCTGCAGCTATCGAACGGATTCCGAATACATACTCAAACATTATGCTTATTGGGAAAAGTCCTGACCATCCGACAAAACTGCCGCCTGAAGATGATCCGCGTGAGGCTTCTTCAGGCGAGTAGTTTTCCCACAGTGTGCCGGTTTTATTGTACGTTTTGACAACATTATTTAGAGCAGTTTCCGCGATGTCGTATGCGAGATCGTTGTAGCCGTATTTTTCAAGTCCCTTCAATACCATATAGTTTGTAGGCGCCCATACGGATCCTCTCCAGTATCCGCCTGTTTTATCGTATAAAGGAGAATCTGCGGATAAAGTAGGAACTCGGTTAGGACGGTTGAATTCTGCCGGGTTTTTAAGGTGCTCAATAAACGGTTTCAGGCGGTTTTCGGGGAGTATTCCGGCAAGAAGGATCCAGTATGCGCCGATGCTTTTTACGTGATTGAGCGATCCGTCACGATACATATCATAGTAGTATGAGTCTTCGCCGCACCAAAGTTCTTCATTAATGAACTTTGAAAGATATTCGACCTCGTCCGACAGTTCCGAAAGCGCGTCGTCATGCCGTCCAAGCTCCTGTGCCATTGCAAGAATAATTTTTGCGGAAAGCACCTGTTGAATACAGGTATCGAGCCATATCATGTGTCCGTTGGAGAAATTGACGTTACAGCCTTCAGGAAGTCTGGGCTGATTATCCATGCCGCATCCCCAGCCTGTGCTCCAGTATGTGCCGTTGCGCCAGGTTCTGTTTTCCTTGAGCCACAGGTGATATGCAAGAAGCGGATCAAATACTTTTGCGAGTCTGTCGCGGTTCCCCGTGAGAAGATACGATTCCCATTCGGACCAAGGCATAATGTTTGGACCCGTTGAGGATGGATCGTTTCTGCTGAAGTGCTCGCCGTTTATACTTTCGCATATTTCGCGGCAAATAAATCCGTCTCTGTGCTGATGTGAGTAAAAGTTATCAAGAGTTTTCTGAAAATCGAATATCTGTGAAGCATATTTTCCGAACATTACTATGAACGAAGAATCCCACATAAACAAAAAACCGTTGAACGCAGTATCAATAAAATTTGACACAAAGCCTGTTCCGGGAGTAGGTTGTCTCAGGTTGCCGAATGCGACTGTCCAGGCATAATCATAGCATTTTATTGCGTCATCATGACCTTCCCAAATGGGTTTCGGAAGTTTGTTTTTTGATTCCTCATATTTTGGAAGAGGGGCGTCTTCGGGAGTTGCGCTTAAAAAAACATTTTTTTCAACGTATGGACTTCTTGTGTATGTCAGATCGTTGTTTACTTTGTAAAGTTCCATTTTTTATACCAGCTTTTCTACCAGAATGTCGGCGATGCGGCGGCAAGCGAGCCCGTCGCCATATGGATTTGATGCATGACTCATCTTGTCATATTCGTCTTTATTTTCGAGAAGAATTTTGAAAGAATTATATATAGTTTCTTCGTTAGTTCCGACCAATTTGAGAGTTCCGGCAGCGATACCTTCCGGGCGTTCCGTAGTGTCGCGCATTACAAGAACGGGTTTGCCGAGAGAAGGAGCTTCTTCCTGTATTCCGCCGCTGTCTGTGAGTATCATATAGCTTCTTGCCAAAAAGTTATGAAAGTCAATAACTTCAAGAGGTTCAATTATGTGGATTCTGTCGCAGTTTCCAAGCTCTTCCTTTGCTGCCGCGCGTACAGCCGGATTCATATGTATCGGATAGATAGCGCGCGCATCGGGATGTTCGTCTATGATCCGGCGTATAGCGCGGAACATATGATGCATAGGTTCGCCTAAGTTCTCACGTCTGTGTGCGGTTATCATAATAAGACGACTTCCGTCTGCCCACTCAAGCTCCGGATGAGTATAGTCACTGTTCACGGTTGTTTTAAGAGCGTCTATCGCAGTGTTTCCTGTTACATATATCGTGGACGGGTCTTTTCCCTCATTTTTCAGATTGTTTGCAGCGAGTTCTGTCGGAGCAAAGTTGAACTTTGAAATTATACCGACAGCCTGCCTGTTAAATTCTTC
>CAKSJC010000244.1 GCA_934462885.1 uncultured Eubacteriales bacterium
GGGTACTACTGTATCTTGACGAGATACAGTATTTCAACAAAAATCAGCAGCAGTCTTTGCGTGAGTACCTTGAAGATGGCAGAATCACCTTGATCGCGTCGACAACAGAGAATCCTTATTACTATATATATGATGCTCTTCTTTCAAGATGTTCAGTTTTTGAGTTCAAATATATTTCACACGAGGATATTGTAAAACGACTTTCAAGTGTAGCTTCAAAAGAGTTTCCGGATACTGCGTTTGAGGAGGGAGCGCTGTATGAAATAGCTTGTTCGTCCGGCGGGGATATGCGTCGCGCGCTTACTCTTCTGGAAGTAGCAAGAAACTCTTCCGATAAGACCGATGATGGTTACTTTGTGTCACTTGAAATAATAAAATCACTGACGCCATCTGTTGCACAAAGCAATTTTGACCGTGACGGGGATGTGCATTATGATCTTCTCTCAGGGTTTCAAAAATCAATAAGAGGATCAGACCCCAACGCCGCGGTATTCTATCTTGCAAGACTCCTTGCCGGAGGCGATCTAATTTCGCCGTGCCGCAGACTTATGGTAATAGCAAGTGAGGACATAGGACCCGCATATCCCATGGCGGCTGTTATAGTCAAAGCATGTGTTGACGAGGCAAGAGAACTCGGACTTCCTGAAGCAAGGATTCCTCTTGCAAACGCCACGGTTATTTTGGCGACAGCCCCGAAATCAAATTCGGCATATATGGCAATATCGGCTGCGGAACAAGACATTTCAAAAGGTTTCGGTGCGGAAATACCGATTCACTTGAAAAGTCCAAAGTATCAGGGCTATAAATACCCTCACGATTTTCCGAATAATTGGGTGGATCAGCAGTATTTGCCCAAAGATATTGCTGACCGTGAATACTATAAGTTCGGCGAGAATAAAACCGAACAGGCCGCAAAAGCTTATTTTGATAAAATAAAAGGGAACTCTTGATAGAAGGAAATAAAGGATATTTTCAGAAAAACTCATGACCACTCGCCGTGCCGATGGATTTCGAGCCACATTGAGATTTTTCACTCGTCGAGTCTATGTTTGGATGATTGCGGTAATTACATTGACAATATTAAAACAGTAAGTTTCCGTATCCATATGATAGCTTAATTTTTATTATTTGCAAATGTAAGTCTTTCTCTCCTTGTTCGGATAAATAAACCTGAAAAATTAAAGCTCTTTGCAATCAACTGCACTGTCATGATTTTCGGAATATAGCAAAAAGGCTACCGATTTATATCGGTGGCCTTTTATGTTGAGGAAAAAACATATAAATTTTTTCGCTTATGAAATTTATGTTATTCTTCATTCATAAGTGATATCTGATCTTTTTGTGAGACAGTCTCATTTTGCGAGTGATATGGTATTCCGAGATGTTCATAACCGAGCTTTGTAACCATTCGTCCGCGGAGAGTGCGAGCAAGGAAACCGATCTGCAAAAGATAAGGTTCGCAAACATCTTCAATTGTTACCGCTTCTTCGCCGATAGTCGCCGAAAGGGCTTCAAGACCTACGGGACCTCCGTTATAGAAACGAATTATCGTTTCCAACATTTTGCGGTCGGTGTTGTCAAGACCAAGTTCATCTATTTCAAGCATATTTAGCGCTAAACGCGCCATATCGCACGTTATACGTCCTTCTCCTTTTACCTGTGCATAATCTCGTACTCGTTTCAAAAGTCGGTTTGCGATACGCGGAGTACCGCGCGATCTTGAAGCAATTTCGAGAGCGCCGTCGTCTGTGATAGGAACATCAAGAATAGATGCGCTTCTCTTTACGATAGTAGACAGTTCTTCGGGAGTATACAGTTCAAGTCTCATCTGAACTCCGAATCTGTCACGAAGAGGAGTTGAAAGTTGACCGGCGCGTGTAGTAGCTCCAATGAGCGTGAAATGTGCGAGCGGGAGATGAATACTTTTAGCGGCGGGACCTTTTCCGATTATTATGTCAAGCGCATAATCTTCCATTGCAGGATACATTATCTCTTCAATTGTGCGCGGGAGTCTGTGGATTTCGTCAATAAAGAGGACGTCTCCTTCTGCAAGATTTGAAAGAAGAGCCACAAGGTCGCCGCGCTTTTCGATAGCGGGACCCGATGTGATATGAAGATTAACGCCCATTTCGTTTGCGATAATAGCTGAAAGAGTTGTTTTTCCAAGTCCGGGAGGACCGTAAAGAAGAACATGATCGATGCTGTCACCGCGAAGTTTTGCCGCGTCTATAAGAATACTGAGGTTTTTTTTAGCTTTTTCCTGTCCTATATATTCCGCTAGGGAATTGGGGCGCAGTGAAATGTCAGTTGAAGAATCTTCCGGAGTATAGG
>CAKSJC010000245.1 GCA_934462885.1 uncultured Eubacteriales bacterium
GTATTGTTCCGCGTAATCCAGACCGTAACCGACAACGAACTCGTCAGGAATTTCAAGACCGACGTAATCGGGCGTAAAATCGACTTCACGGCGGGAAGGCTTATCGAGAAGAGTACAAGTTTTTACAGAATAAGCCCCGTTTATCTTCAGATATTCGACAAGGTATGAAAGAGTTTTTCCGCTGTCAATTATATCTTCAACAATAACTATATCACATTCTGAGAGATCGCTGCGGTGGAGATCAAGAAGGATGTTTATTCTTCCGCTCGAAACCGTTCCCGCCGAATAAGAAGAAACTTTCATAAAATCTATTTCAACCGGGATAGAGATTTTTTTCATAAGATCTCCCATAAATACAACGCTTCCTTTAAGGATGCAGAGAAGAAGGAGACGCTTTTTAGAGTCTTTGTAATCACGCACGATATCTGCGGCAATTCTTGATGTGACCTCTTCGATTTTATCCTGTGATACCAAAACCTTTTTGATATCATTGTCAAGAACAGATGAGAAAGCCATGTTTGTCCTCCGTTATATATTCATAGATGTTTTAACAAGTTGTTTTCGGCAAAAAAAGTGCATTTCACGGTGATAGTATCCAAAACATCATCTTGATTTTCATTTGATAGAGAAACGCCCTCTCGGGGCGGAAAACCGGGGATCCATAAAATCCCCGTATCATCGTATATGACAGGAAGAAGCAGACGTTCTCTTTCAGAAAGTTTTTTCTCGTTAAAGAGGGTCTTAAGTTTTCTGGTCATGCCTCCGAATTTAATAACGTCTCCGGGAAGTCTTTGGCGTATTTTTAATACTCCATTTATTTTATCAAAACAGAATGTTTTGTGTATTGATAATTTGTAAATATTTTGAAGGAATGATTTGTCGTTTTTTTGTAAATCATGTAAAAACTCAATTTTACACAGTTCGTTTTCAAAGACGTTTCCGTCACCGGGATACTCGAAAGAAAAAACAGGGGCGAGTGCGACGTTTTTATAAACGAAAGAAGCATTTTTTCTATCAAGAATAAATGTAACTTCTCCCGGAAGTGAAAGCTTTGAGTTTACCTTGTTTTGAGAAATAAATTTGAGAATTTCTTCGATGTGTACTTCTTCAATAGTTGAGGATGTTTTTTTTGCATTGTTGTAAAGCTTAATTAAAACTCTTGCCGCCAGCGCTTTATCAAGAGAGGAAAGAAGCATTCGATCGATGCAAGTACTTCTTTGTTTGAGCACGTCGGAAGCACATTTGTCAAGATAATCATCATCGCGTTTTATTAACTCAGTCAGCTTTGATATTGAGGAATAGGGATCGGGACATATTTTCATAAAAGAAGGAACTATGTTGTGGCGTATGTGATTTCTCGTGTATTCGGTATCTGAATTTGTTTTGTCAACACAGTATCCGATATTTTGATTACGGCAGAAATCTCTGATATTTTCGGGAGAGTCATAAATGAGCGGGCGGACATATCTATTATCGCGAATGGGGGAAATTCCGCAAAGACCATGGGTACCCGATCCGCGCAGCATATTAAATATCACCGTTTCAAGATTATCTCCCGCGTTGTGAGCGGTAGCTACGGGAAGAAGCGCTTTATCTCCTGAGAGGATTAATGATACCTCATCGAAGAAAGAATAACGAATGATACGTGCGGCTTCCTCCAGACCGAGGTTGGATTTTTCCGCAAATTGCGGAACATCCAGTTTTTTTACAAAGAGCTTCACACCGAAATTTTTACATAATTTACGGCAGAAGGCTTCGTCTGAATCAGCCTCCCGACCGCGTATCATGTGGTTTATATGAGCGCAAACGAGAGATACTCCGTTTTTTTTGCACCATTCCGTCATTAGATAAAAAAGACAGGAAGAATCCGCACCGCCTGACAGAGCTAAGATAACGGTTTTTTTATCTCTGAGGATATTTCCGATTCCTGTTTTTTCAATAGTATCATTGAATTTCAGCGGTGTAATTGGCATTTGTTTTTCTCCGTTTATTTTTTACCGTTTTAAACATTATCATGCATTTTAATATATTATGAAAATTCAAATTATTATATCATATTTAATCATTTTTTTCAACTTGTTTGATAAAAACATAAGAACACAAATAAAAAAATATTAAAGGTTAAGAGTTGATAAAAAGCGCACATTTTTTGAGTAGCGGTAAGCATCGCATATCATTGTATCAACCGAATTTATAGTATCGAATGTTTATGTTTTTATTGAAAAAAAGTTATATGTGTGTTATAATTTACGATAGAAAAAACGGAGGTGCTTTTTATGCTTTTCTGTGAAGATATACACGTT
>CAKSJC010000246.1 GCA_934462885.1 uncultured Eubacteriales bacterium
AGCCTATTTTGATCGTTTGATTCAAGTTTTGTCATCTCACTTTGTGTTATCTGTTTTCTTAATTAAATTATATAAGAATATTGTTTTTTTTTCAAGTGCATAATTCCAAATGTGAGAAAAAGCATAAAAAAGCACGTGAAAGATACAGTACAGCTTGAAATAAAGCGTATCTGTCACCGGAAAGAATCCATTAAAAACGGTTCTTCCAACCAAATAATCGGTGAAAAATATGAAGCTTTTAAAGAAATACTTTATAATAACTTTGGGATGTTTAATATACGCCCTCGGATTTGCGCTGTTTCTCGGTCCCTCCGATCTGGCGGCAGGCGGAGTTTCGGGTATATCCGTAATCATTACGCATTTCTTTCGTCAAATAGATAAAGGAATACTTATCCTCGTTTTGAATCTTCCGCTTCTTCTCATCGGCACTATAGTTTTCGGCGGCAAATTCTTTTTCGGTACGGTCTATGCTACTGTTTTTTCCTCACTGTTTATCACGTTTTTTGAAATGTTTCTGACTCCTCCGACAGTCGACTATGTTTGCAGTGCGTTGGCAGGCGCACTTCTTACCGGAATCGGAATGGGTATGATCTTCCGTGAAGAAGCTACTACCGGCGGAACAGATATCGTCGTGCGGCTTATACAAAAAAGAAAACCTCACCTGAGGACTGGAAATATTTTTCTTATAGTTGACTCGATCATTGTTTTCGCTGCGGGAATTGTGTTTAAGAATTTTAATGTGATGATATATTCCGCCGCTTCCCTTTGGGCAAACACCTATATTTTTAATCTCGTCCTCTACGGAGGAACAAGAGCCAAGCTTGTCATAATTATATCAGACGATAAATCAATTCTTACGGAAAAACTAAAAAAGGAGACCGGAATAACCGTCTTAAAAGGTCAAGGCGCTTATTCCGGTGATGAAAAAGAAGTTCTCCTATGTGCGGTTGACAAGCGAAAATATCCGAAAGTGACAAAGATTATTTCCGAGATATCTCCCGGCTCTCTTATAATCACAGCTCCGGCGGAAGGTTTCGAATACGGCAGATCTCTCTATTGATGCTTTTTACTTCACATAAAAAGTCCGATCAACCAGTATATTATTCCGTATGCAACTCCGGCTGTAATTCCGTAAAGTATCACAGGTCCGGCTATTGAAAATATCTTTGCTCCAACTCCTAAAATATATCCCTCTGACTTGTTATCTATCGCGGCGGAAGTAACAGCATTTGCAAATCCCGTTATAGGAACCAGAGTTCCGCCGCCGCAATGCTTGGCTATTTTGTCAAAAAAACCAAGTCCGGTAACAATTGCGGTAATAAAAATAAGTGTTACAGAGGTCAGCGTTCCGGCGCTATTAATTGTCAGTCCAAGATTTCTATACAGCTGCCTTAATCCTTCGCCGGCTGTGCATATTAATCCCCCGCTTACAAATGCTGCAAAGCAATCCTTCACTGTGTTTGATTTTTTTGCCCTTGCTTTAACATATCTTTCGTACGTTTTCCCTGTCATATTATTTTTCCCTTGATAATCTTTATATTAAATCTATATATTAATATACCGTAAAAATTGTATGTTATCCTTTGAAAATATTGTAAATATCTACATTTTAACCTAGTTTTAATATTCTCTTAATTGACTTTACATAAAATGAGGTGTATAATTACAATAATAAAATACAACAAAAATTTAATACAGAAAGGGCAAACTAATATGACTTTTTTTGATGATATTAAGCGCACTGCAACTGATGCTGCCGACAAAGCAGTTAAAAAAACAAACCAACTCGCAGCTATCGCAAAGCTCAACTTTAACATCAAAAGCTCGGAAGCAAAGCTTTCAGCTATTTATGAAGAGATAGGACGTCTTTTCTACACAGCTGAACGTTCCGGAAATGATCATACTGAAGAAATAACAGTTTACATTATGAAAGCTGACAATGTTAACTCCGATATTGCTTCCTATAAGGCTGAACTTGCAAAAGCAAAGAAAGTTACAATCTGTGACGGATGCGGAAATGAAATTTCCAATGACGCTGCGTTCTGTTCATTTTGCGGTAAGAAGCTGGAAAAATGCGCTGAACCCGATGCTGAAGAGGATACTGAAGCTGAAGAGTGCAAATGCGATTCCTCATCTGAGGAAAACGCCGACGATCATTGCACAGATGACGCTCACGTTGATTGCTGCTGCACAAAAGACAAATCTTGCGATTCGAACGAAGATAATAAAAAATCAAAAAATATATAAAATAAAAAGAAATGGCATATCGTCTGTAAAAAAACAGTCGTTAAGC
>CAKSJC010000247.1 GCA_934462885.1 uncultured Eubacteriales bacterium
AGCCGCATAAACAAATGATTTTATAATTAAAACACCATTGAACTTGAACTTAGGAGTTCATATTTCAATGGTGTTTTCAGATGGCTGGGGTAGCAGGATTCGGACCTGCGAATGCAGCAGTCAAAGTGCTGTGTCTTACCGCTTGACGATACCCCAATGCTTTCTCATTATAGCATTATTGGGTAAAAAAGTCAAGTGGATTTTTTCCATATTAATATTTTATAAAAATTAATAGCTGAAACATATTGTAAATGCTAAACTGAAAAAGCATAAAAAAGAAAAATCTCGTTAAATATTTTTTATCTTTATCCTTTAGATTTGGTTGGAAAAATAAGAGAAGCTCCAAGCCCAAATATAAGCGCTGTACTTATTCCGGCGGCTGAAGCAGTGAGCCCCCCGGTAAAAGCTCCGAGAAGTCCGATACTGTCGACAGCATCGCGAACTCCACGGCTTATCGTATAACCGAATCCCGTTAGAGGAACGGATGCTCCTCCTCCTGCATACTCTACAAGAGGACCGTATACGCCTATACCGCCCAGTATAACTCCGGCAATTACATACGCTACAAGAATTCGAGCAGGAGTGAGCTTAGTTTTGTCAATTAGAATCTGTGCAACTACACAAAATAGCCCACCGACAACGAACGCTCTCACATAACTTAAAAAAATATCCATATAAACCTCGCTTTACTGTATTAACGATTTTTTTGTACCTTTGATGTGTATAAGATGAGCTATGCCGGGTATAGTTCGTCCTTGATTTACCGACATTGAGTTCATAAGCGCGCCTGTACCTATAAACAAAACATTTTCGAGTACGCCGTTTTTTATATTTTTCAGTATATCTGCGGCGAGAACTACTGCGCTGCATCCGCAGCCTGAACCTCCTGCGTGCACGTCTGATTTTTGTCTGTCAAATATCATAAGCCCGCAGTCGGCGTGATTTTTTGTTATATCGATTCGGCTTGCCGAGAGAAGATCAAGAAGAATTCCGCTTCCTTCGAAGCCTAAGTCGCCTGTTACAATAAGGTCGAATTCTTCGGGTGAATGTCCGAGATCCATATATTTTTTTACAGTGTCATAAGCTGAAGGCGCCATAGCTCCTCCCATATTATTCGCGTCTGTTATACCGCGATCGACTATGCGTCCGGGCATAACGTCGACGATCTCCGGAATAAATTCCTCGTCTGAATTTTTAATATCGTCAGTTACCGAGGAAACGACGAACGCGCCGGAACCTGTGACAGTCCACTGAGCAGAAGGCGGACGTTGACCTCCGTATTCGAGAGGGTATCTGAACTGCCTTTCGGCAGAACAGAAGTGCGAAGAAGTTACTGCGGCGCATCTGTCGCAAATATTTGCCGAATATACGGCGGACATCAATAATCCTTCGGCACATGTTGAACATGCGCCGAATAACCCGAGAAACGGAATTTGAAACTCGATCAGGCCAAACGACGAAGAGATACATTGATTAATCAGGTCCCCGGCAAACAAAAGATCAACATCGGATGGCGAGAGCGAAGCCTTGTTTATTGCGATATTCAACGCAAGCCGCTGCATCTCAGCTTCCGATTTTTCCCATGTATCCTTTGAGAACTTGTCATCTCCGGAGATGTCAAAAAGCGGTGCCAGCGGACTTTCTTTTTCTTTCCTTCCGACAACCGATGATGATGATGTGATGAAAACTCTTTTCTTGAATTTGTATATATTACGGTTCATTGTAACAACCTCAAGTTTATTTTTACATATTATTTGCAAATGAAACGATTCTTATCCTGAATAAATCCTCAAAACGGAAGTGTGTTGAAAAAACAGAATTAAACAGAATTTGTTGTTGAAATACAACAAATAGAATTACATTGTTGTGTGCAAAATGACGAATAACGGGCGTTTTTTTGCGTAAAAAGCGTCAATACGGAGAAGATGAAAAAAAAACTTGACTTTCAAAAAAAAAGTAGTATAATAATCTGCGGTAAAGAGGGAAAGCTTTACCGACACAGGATATTAAAGATTTTATATAGATGAGGAGGGAACTGGCATGATGTGCAACAGTAAATATATGTACAGAATCGAACTTGCAGGTTCAAGCGAAGTTCTTGAGTTTTCACGCATCGCAGCAAAGTGCCCTTATGACGTAGCTCTTGTCAACGGAAAGCATAGATTGAATGCAAAGAGTTTTCTTGGAGTTGCTTTGGCGAAAATATCATGGGATAAGATGTTTGTCGAGTCCGATGTTGACTGTTATTTCGATTTTGAAAAGTTTATAAAATAA
>CAKSJC010000248.1 GCA_934462885.1 uncultured Eubacteriales bacterium
CAAGTGAACTTCTCCAGCCGCTTATTTCTTGTGAAAATGTTATTGGAGTTGCGTCCTGAAGATGAGTTCGTCCGCTCTTTGTTATGCCTTTGTGCATCGCTTCGAGTTTCCTGAACGTAGTAATAAGCTTTGACACAGCCGGTATTAGTTTATCTTCGATAGCGCAAACCGCCGCGATGTGCATAGCTGTCGGGAATGTGTCGTTCGAGGATTGGCTCATATTTATATCATCGTTCGGATGACAGAGTTTAGTTCCCGCAAGCTCGTTTGCGCGGTTAGCTATAACTTCGTTTGCGTTCATATTTGATTGCGTGCCGCTTCCCGTCTGCCATACAACAAGCGGAAAATGCTCGTTAAGCTTACCGGAAATAACTTCGTCGCACGCTTTTTCTATATATGAAAGCTTTTCGTCGGTCATTTTCTGAGGCTTTAATTTATTGTTTGAAATAGCTGCCGCCTTTTTGAGTATACCGAAAGCTCGTGTTATCTCTCGGGGCATAGTTTCTATACCTACGCCGATTTTGAAATTTTCATGGCTTCTTTCAGTTTGAGCAGCCCAATATTTATCCGCGGGAACCTTTACTTCCCCCATAGAATCGTGTTCAATGCGGTATTCCATATATTTTTCTCCCGTTTTCACTCAAAACTTGATCTGATTTATAACAGCTTTCAGGCTGTCTGCCGATTTTTTAAGCATATTCTGTTCTTCGTCCGTAAGAGGAGAAAGTATTTTCCCGCGGAGTCCGTCTTTGCCTACAATATTAAGCGTGCTGAGGCATACGTCGTCTATGCCGTATTCGCCGTGCATCATAGAGGAAACGGTAAGAGTCGTATCCATTCCGTTTACCAGGCATTTACAGATATGACATACAGAGAGAGCGACCGCATAGAAGGTTGCGCCTTTACGCTGGATAACTCTCGCGCCGGATTTTCTGATATAGTTTTCGATTTCCTCGTGATCGAGCGGCGGATATAAATTATTGACGCTGGAGATCACCTTGTGGTATTCGTCAACAGGAACATTCGATATGTTTGCGATAGACCACGGAACAAAAGAAGAATCCCCGTGTTCACCGAAAACGTAAGCATGAACATTCTGCTTATTAATAGTATAATATTCGGAAATTCTTGCGCGAAGTCTTGAAGTATCAAGGATGGTACCGGATCCGAATATCTTGTTTTCAGGCAGACCCGACTGTTTTGTCCAAAGATAAGTAAGAATGTCAACCGGATTGCTTACAATAATGTAAGTTGCGTCCGGGGCGTACGTGGTTATCTGCGGCATAATTGATTTTACGATATCAACGTTTGTCTGTGCAAGATCAAGTCTTGACTGTCCCGGCTTTCTTGCGACGCCGGATGTAAGAATGACGATATCCGAGTCGCAGGCGTCTCTGTAAGATCCGGCATAAACCGAAACAGGATCGCAGAAAGGCGTTCCCTGTCTTATATCAAGAGCCTCTCCCAAAGCTTTCTCATCATTGATATCAATCATTACGATTTCAGACGCGATTCCCTGAACTGCAAGAGTATACGCGATAGTTGAGCCAACGCTTCCCGCTCCGATTATTGTAACTTTAGTCATAGATGCCTCCCTCAAAATTAACATCAAATTAAGTACAGTTTTCCTTAAGCATACAACTATAATTATAGCAAATCCCTGTTAAAATTTCAATGGAATTAAACATATTTTTCATTAATGCGTGTTTTTTCGCAACATAAAGAAAAATGTTTAATACAAACATAACAGGGAAAACTTTTATGTATGATTTTCTGTACCATTATTGCTTATATTTTATCAAATTCTCTCTCTTTTGTGAATTGCCACTTTCTCATATCGGTATTGCATTTATCGATATACCTAAGAACAAAAGAAAAACGCGCCTCACGGCGCGTTTTAGAATAAATCACCTTCATTTAAAAAAATCGGCGTTTTCGAATCGAAAAGCCGACTTTATATGGAGACGAGGGGGCTCGAACCCATGACCTCTCGGATGTGAACCGAACGCTCTGACCAGCTGAGCTACGCCTCCGAAAATGTATTTAACTTTCCGCAAACTATTGATTCCGACAATCATTGTCAACCTGTCTTTAGCATTCAAAACAGCATATGAATCCTCTCGCCATGTGATAAACATTACGATTGAAATACCGTTGCATATTTGGAGTGCAACACAGCAGATGGAGCGACTTGAGTTAAATCCGAACCGAAGGCCGCCTGAATTTCCGCAAGTGTGATCGTTTCAGTTCCGTCCTTGA
>CAKSJC010000249.1 GCA_934462885.1 uncultured Eubacteriales bacterium
GAATATATATGTAAAACTTTCATATTACTAAATTATAACAGAAAAACGTCTCTTTTACAAGACGTTTTTCATATACAATTTCAACATTTATCAGCGTTAATAATGGGGTGAAAAATGCCATTTTCACAAAAAAAGGCGTATATTCGTTCAAAAAATTTATGAAAATGTATTCGGATATACACTGAATATTCAGTCTTTTAAACTGTTTACGGCGGAATATATCTCGTTTTTCGCGACGCCTCTGATTTTGGCGGCGGTTTTTATCGCTTCCATTTTGGAGAGCCCCGACTCCATAAGCTCATGTACGTGAGCAGTCGGATCTTCGGGATAATCGTTTTTCTGTTCGGATTTTGTCGATCCTTCGATTATAAGAACATACTCGCCGCGCGGCTCACGTTCTTCGTAAACTTTAACGGCTTCTTCCGTAGTTGTGCGCATAACTTCCTCATTAAGCTTTGTCAGCTCACGGCACAGGGTAATTTTGCGGTTTCCGAAGGCGTTGAGAAGGTCGGTTAGGGTTCTTTTCAGTTTGTGAGGAGCTTCATAGAATATCATGGTGCGATTTTCGTTTTTTAATTCGTTGAGCCTTTCGGCGCGTTCGCTTTTTGCGGCGCTGAGAAATCCTTCAAAACAAAAACGGGAAGTGATAAGACCTGAGAGCGTAAGCGCCGTAACAGCGGCACAGCATCCGGGAATACTTGTGACACGAACGCTGTTTTCAGCACAGAGGCGCACGATATCTTCTCCCGGATCGCTTATAGCCGGAGTACCCGCATCGGTTACGAGCGCACACGATTCGCCGTTTTTCAGTCTTTCGACAATCGCGGGACCGCGTTCTTTTTTGTTATGCTCAAAATAGCTTATCATTGGTTTTGATATATCGAAGCGTGACAGCATAGCTCCGGTGTTACGCGTATCTTCGGCAGCGATGAAGTCGACTTCGGATAAGACTTTGAGCGCTCTTTCGGAGAGATCGGCGAGATTTCCTATGGGCGTTGCCACAAGGTAAAGTACTCCGGGATCGACTGCGTTTTTTTCTTTGTATTCAATATTTTTTTTCTTATGAACGCTCATACAAACTCCGCAAAATAATTAATCAAATAAAAACTCGACTGAAAAAAGATTGTATACTTTTTTCATATCGTCTGTGTATTCTGAAGTTTCTTTATTTTTATATATTATAAGAGGTCGTGAGACGATATTTCCGGGAGAAGCGCCTTTCTTCGATTCGACGAGCACAAGACAAGGTTTATCAAGCGGCGAGGGATATACGAAAATTATCCTCTTAGGCTCAAGTCGGTTTTTACACAGAGCGCATATCAACTCGGAAAATCTGTCAGGACGGTATACGACGGTGAAATATCCGCCGTGCTTTAGAAGACGGGAGGCAGCTTTGGCAAAATCAAAAATTGTACCGTTTTCTTCGCGGCGGGCAGCGTTCATTTCGGAAGACGCATTATTTTTTCCAGAGTTTATCTTCATGTACGGGGGGTTTGATATAACAGATGCCGCTTCTCCTCCGATGTTGTCAATTGAAAGCTCTCTTATATCGGCATTTATTGAGAAAAGCTTATCTTCAAGGGAGTTTAATCGTGCGTTTCTTTCGATCAGACGCGAAAAACATTCCTGTATTTCAGCAGAGTATACAGCACGATATTTTTCTCTTGCCGAAACTAGGAGAGATACGACTCCCGTGCCGCCGCCGAGTTCTACGCAGAGATCGTTTTTTTGCGTATGTGCGAACGCCGCGAGAAGGTAGCTGTCCGTTCCGAACATAAGTCCTTTTTTAAGCTGAATAACGGAGAGCGATTCGTTTATTTTGTCAATCCTTTCTGTTGATGGATCAAACATACCGTTTTGAAGCGAGGTATTGTCACACATATTGGCGTATCCTTTATGTCAGTATGGAAAAAGGGAGAAGCGAAAAACGCAGCCTCCCTTTACTCTTATGTTTTTGCCTTGGACGTAATTACTCAGCTTTCGGAGCTTCAACAGGGCAAACACCTGCGCAAGCGCCGCATTCGAGACATTCGTCAGCATTTATAACGTACTTGCCATCCTGTTCGCTGATGCATCCTACGGGACATTCGGAAGCGCAAGCGCCGCAACCGATGCAGTCGTCAGAAATTTTGTATGCCATCAAAAACACCTCCGGAAATTTATTAAAGCAAGTTTGATCGTACACTTTGCCTTACTTATAGTATAACATATTTCAAAAAAAAATCAAGTGTTTTTT
>CAKSJC010000250.1 GCA_934462885.1 uncultured Eubacteriales bacterium
CCGTATCACAGAAGGTAATATTCTTGCTCTTTTCAAAGCTTGCTTTCATCACCTTTGCCGCCATAGGCGCCCAACTTCCGTTTTCTATCAAGCCAATCTTACGGTTTTGGAAATTACGCTCCGTTAAATGATTTATAAACTCACGCATAAACGGGAAAATATCGGCATTATATGTGGTAGTCGCAAGTACAAGTTTGCTGTATCTGAAAGCGTTTGCAACCGCCTCCGCCATATCGCATCTCGCTAAATCCATTATCGCAACTTCCGGTGCGCCTTTTGCTCTGAGTTCCTCGGCTATCATCTCTGCAGCCCTTTTAGTATTTCCGTAAACGGAAGTATACGCCACGAGAATTCCCTCAGTTTCCGGAACATACGACGACCATGTGTTGTATAATCCTAAATAATACCCTAGGTTTTCCGTGAGTGCCGGTCCGTGGAGAGGACATATTTTCTCTATATCGAGAGAGGAGGCTTTTTTAAGGAGAGCCTGCACCTGTGAACCGTATTTTCCGACAATGCCGATATAATAACGTCTCGCCTCGTCAGCCCATGGTTCAGCGGCGTTGAGATCTCCGAATTTACCGAATCCGTCAGCCGAGAAAAGAACACGGTCTGCGGAATCATACGTTACCATTACCTCCGGCCAGTGAACCATAGGTGCAAACACAAATGTAAATTTATGCGTTCCCGTCTCAAGCGTTCCGCCGTCTTCAACTGTTACGTATCTGTCTGCAAAAGAATTGTCGAAAAACTGCTCAAGCATAGTTAACGTTTTTTTGTTTCCAATTATCTTTGTGTTTTTATATACCTTAAGGAATGTGGCGATATTTGCCGAATGGTCGGGTTCCATATGCTGAACAACGAGATAATCGGGTTCCCTGCCGTCCGCCGCCTCTCTTATGTTGTCGAGCCATTCGTGTGCAAAACGAGCATCAACGGTATCAAATACCGTTATCTTTTCGTCAAGCACAATATATGAATTATATGATATCCCGTTTTTTATCTTATATTGTCCTTCAAAAAGGTCTGTTATTCTGTCGTTGACTCCAACGTAAATGATGCTGTCTGTAACTTTTGTCATAAGCTGTCTCCTTATTATTTATCTGTATTTTTATGTTTTGCTTATTTTAATTCCTTTATTCGCCCGAATGACGTTCGGCAACAAGGCACGGGATCGTGACTTTCAATATCCGGATATGAAATTCGAATCTATCATAATACGTATCTTATACGAATTACAAATATATTACATCATGATATTACATTATACGTATTAAAAAGTCAACAATCAAACTTAAAAACATTTGTATATTTTTCTGTAAAATCGTTGCGTTTGTTATTCTTTTGTGCTAAAATACCTCTGACTCTACATAAAAAAGTCCCGCAATATAAAACCGGCGCGAAAAATATGATATGACTTACAATAATGAGTATCTGACGGTTGCGGGATGGCTGCGCCTGCGCTGCCGCAGTGCATGACTGTTTTATTAAAACAGTCATGCTTCAAATCACACAGGAGATTAAAATGGAACGAAAAATAATTTATGTTGCCGAAAACGGATCGGATTCGGCAGACGGCTCAAAATCCTCTCCTTTCGCAACTCTTGAGCGTGCGAGAGAGGAAGCCGTCAAATATACTTCCGCCACCGTGGAAGTAGGACGTGGACTTTACCGCACTTCTCTTGTTTTTGACGAAAGAGATGAAGGATGCGAATACAGAACAATTGAGAACGCCGTTTTAAGCGGCGGCATCAGGGTTCCGCTTTCCGAAACTCTTGATCTTCCCGACGATATAAAATCCCGCCTCTCCCCTGACGCAGCTGATCACGTAAGGCTTATCGATTTAGCTGCCATGGGATACACCAAAAAAGACTGGGGCGACGTATATGCGATCGGAAGAAATCAAATGGCGTTTCTCTACGAAAAAGTAAAAGGTGAACTTACAGGATATAATTTCCAGGTTTTCGACAACGGCAGACGTATGTCTCTCGCCCGTTACCCCAACGAAGGATTTACCAAGCTCGCCGGAGTCGTAGATCCCGGTGAAGAAAGAGCGTATGAGGAAATCCCGTTCGCCCGTCCCGGTATCTATTCAATAGGCAAAAACATGGCGGAGCGCATCAAAAAATGGAAGTCGGCTGAGGGTGCATGGTATCACGGATACGTCATGTTCGACTGGGCGGATTCTTCC
>CAKSJC010000251.1 GCA_934462885.1 uncultured Eubacteriales bacterium
GGGGTGTTCAACCATACCGGTGACAACAGTATTTATTTTAACAAGTATAAAAAATATCCTTATATAGGCGCATATAATTCGCAAGAGTCCGAGTATTTTCCGTGGTATCATTTTTCAGAGTTTCCGGATGAATATGAGTGCTGGTGGGGAATAAAAATTCTGCCGCGTGTTGACAGCACAAATCAGAATTTTAGGGAATTTATCTGTAATAAAGTTGTTAATAAGTGGATGAGCGCCGGAATTGCGGGATGGAGACTTGATGTTGCAGACGAACTCTCATCTACATTCCTTGAAGATTTCAGGAAAAGTGTTAAACAAAACAACAAAGACGCTGTTATAATCGGAGAAGTATGGGAAGATGCCACCGACA
Source organism: uncultured Eubacteriales bacterium (assembly GCA_934462885.1). Lineage (GTDB taxonomy): Bacteria > Bacillota > Clostridia > Oscillospirales > CAG-272 > UMGS1696. The sequence continues at coordinate 371 of CAKSJC010000251.1, forward strand.
AAGTCAGCTACGGAAAGAGAAGACGCTACCTCAGAGGCGCAGAACTTGACTCTGTGATGAATTATCCTCTCCGCGACGGGATAATTAAATACGTAAAAAGCGGAGAATGCGAGTCTCTCCGAAAAAGTACGGAGGGACTTTACAGAAGATATCCCAAGCAATGCTCGGATAATATGATGAATTTTCTCGGGACGCATGATACAGAACGCATTCTAACAATTCTCGGAGGCGTTTCTTCTGAAGGTAAAACCAATTCGGAATTGTCCCATACGTTTATGAATGACGATGAACGAAACGCCGCTGTATCTCTTTTAAAATTTGCATATTCGATTATTGCCGGACTTCCGGGAGTTCCATGTGTATTTTATGGTGACGAAGCAGGCCTTGAAGGATACAGAGATCCATTTTGCCGCAGACCGTTTCCTTGGTCGAGAATTGATCATTCACTTCTTGATCATTACAGAAAAATCGGTTTGATAAGAAGAGAGAATACCTTGTTCAGGCATGGGCTTTTTAAGATACTGAAGCTTACTTCGGAATGCTATGTGTATGTAAGGTATGATGAGAAAGAAAAGATTATAGTTGCCGCATCAAGACAGGGTAAGCTTGCTCTGTTGTTACCTGCAAACACAGAAATACTCGGAGAAAATAAAATTCATACAGGCGAGTATATCGTCAATGAGGGAGAAGCTTTTTATTTTAAGATAAAAAACTCTTCAGAGGACGTGTCGGATAACATTGAAATAGTATTGTAAAAACACATAGCCTAAAGGCATGTGTTTTTACAATATTAAATATAACATCGTGGTTTTTATTATGTTTTAGACTTTTTTTGCTTTATAAAAACATTTAAATAAATTTTGAAGTTTTTATTTAGAAAGGGAATAGTGATGAATAACACAAAACGTTTTGACGGTAAAGGCGAACTATACGCAAAGGCACGGCCGAAATATGCCGTTGAATTGTTCGAATATATGAAAAAAACCTTAAAGATACCGGAACGAAGTATAATTGCCGACATTGGTTCAGGTACAGGAATTTTTACCGAACAACTGTTAGAATGCGGATATCGAGTCTATGCCATTGAGCCGAATGCGGATATGCGGAAAAAAGCAGAAGAAAAACTGTCCGTCAACAAAGACTTTATCTCTGTTGACGGCACAGACGAAAATACAAATTTGTCTGATCAAAGCGTTGATTTCATCACAACGGCCCAAGCATTTCATTGGTTTAATGCCGATGCTTTTAAAATGGAATGTCATCGGATTTTAAAACCAAACGGGAAAATCATTATAGTTTATAACTCGCGGGATGAGAATTCCGAATGTACCAAAGCTCTTGCTGAGCTGCGACATAAATGCAATCCGGAATTTCACGGCTTTTCAAACGGTATCAGTGATGAAAAATGCCGATCATTCTTTGATGGAGATTGTGAAGTGTTTTGCACGGATAACAGCCAGCACTATAGCAGAGATGCTTATATAAAACGTGTATTATCTTCGTCATACTCTTTGGACGAAAAAGATGAGTTCTTCACAGAATACTTAGAAGAGATTAATAAACTCTTTGATAGATTTGAAGTAAACGGTATAATAACCGTGCCTACCTATACTGTTGCCTATATAGGTAAGTAAAGATAATTATAATCAATCTGTTTAGGTTTTCTCAAGTTTTATTTTTGCTATGCAGTAAACTCAAAATAAGTCCGGCAATATTATATACTTCTTTTTCAACCAGTTCAAGAGTTCTTGATTCAGAATCCGAAAATGTCATGGGAGCGTCTGCAATGGAAA
>CAKSJC010000252.1 GCA_934462885.1 uncultured Eubacteriales bacterium
GTATAATCCTCCAAATGTATGAGAAACAAAACTGAATATCAAAAGATATAATATAACTGCCCCCATAAGCGATACACTTTTGGGGGCAGTTATATTTATAAAACCGGACGTTTTTGCTTATATTCGGGTGCATTACGTCTTCCCTGCTTTCTACCTCGCTTGCTTTTTGTTTTTATGCAAACGTGAGGAAAACAGAAGAGGCGTATATTGTCTATGTTTTTCGGTTAATTAATCTCTTCGTGATGATGACAATAAGCTTAAAGCGGGAGCGTCAAAGAAAAAGCTCATTATAAACATTTGACGAAAGATCTTTCCATTGCACAAGAGAATCATTTAGTATAATATATCCGTGCGCGCTGTTTTCCTTCGGTATGCTGACAGAGCCGGGGTTAAGATAGAGATTTGAAGAACCGAACTTTTCACATGCGGGAATGTGGGTATGACCGTGCAAGAGGATATCTCCCTCAGAAAGCGGAGGGAGAGAGTTCATGTTGAAATTATGTCCGTGCGTCGCGAAAATAAGACGTTTTCCCACAGTAAGAATGCAGTAATCCGCCAGTATAGGAAATTCTAATACCATCTGATCGACTTCTGTATCACAGTTTCCGCGAACGCAGAATATCTTATTTTTTTTTGCGTTAAGCAAGGAAATAACCTTTTTCGGAGCGTATTCGCGCGGCAGGTCGTTACGCGGACCGTGATATAAAATATCTCCGAGAAGAAGAATACGGTCGGCGTTTTCGCGTGAGAACGCTTCAAGCATAGCGTTACAGTAATAAGCGGAACCGTGTATATCCGAGACAATCATCAGTTTCATAGTGATTTAGTCCTTTCATTGGAAATCGGCGGAGAACTTCGCCGTGCATAAACGATCGTGATACTACATTATAACTCTTACATTCTGTTAAATCAATAGAGAATATTTTGCAGCGAGAAAACTCACGGTGGATAGACTCACATTTTACAGACTTTTTTAATTAACTAAAACTACTTAGTTCAAGTAATAATCATTCGATAAAATATCAGTAAAAGTACTTCCGTACGACACATAAGGACTGATTTACATACAGTATCAGACCGCGGCACAATAGATTTTTGTGTTCGGGGAAAAAATTTAGAGAACGTGCCGCTTATAACTCTGCGGCGATACGGCATTTTTCCGAACCGAATAATCAGTTATCCGGAGATACCGAACCGCCGTTTTCAGGAAGCATAACATCCCCAAAGTTGTTTTTGCCGCTCGGAAAAGCGGGTCGTACTTTTTCACTGCCGTTTTGAGGATCGTCATACTTCATATCGGGTCTGCCGCCTGCAAATCCGCCTGACATCGAATCTGTTCCGGCAGAAGAGGTTGCAACGCTTTCCGTTTCCGAATAAAGAGTGTAGCTCTTTTCGCTTTCAAGCTCAGGTGATGAGAAGAAAATATACTTCGCCGTGTAAGCTACCGTACCGCTGTATACGGTATTTCCGGACTCATCCTTAATGGAGAACGCGCTTCCCTCAGAAATATTTACCGTTTGACCTATGCCGTCCGGCATGGAGTTCCTGCTTGCAGCTTGATTTCCATTATATTGTTCGTTTATTTGCGATGGTGCATTTACAGGCGGATTCGGAACATTATCCGATGCACCAATACCGAATGAGGCGTCGGGATTGTTTTCGCTTTCGGGAGCAGATCCTCCGGCTGGAAAGTCTTCCGGTTTACCGAAGTTTTTGAATCCTTCAAAACTGCCCGTACTGCCGAAAATCACGTACGGCTGTTCGGCTTCGAGTTTTATTCCCATACCTGCGCTCCCACCTGCCGCAAGAACAACTCCGCCTGTTAAGGATAACGTGCCGTCGGCATCGAGCGGTCCGTTGTCAAAAGAATTCGCGATCCATACCGCGACATTTCCGCCTGATATTGAAAGATCGCCGTTTGAATCTATTCCGTCTCCGTTTTCCGAATCCATGCAAAGCTCACCGCCGCTTATACTTATCGAGAAATCATAGTCGGAGAGATCAGAATTAGCCGCGTTGATGCAGTCGTCCTCAGAGTGGATGTTTATTTTTCCGGAATAAATATTGAGAGTCGCCGCTTCAAGTCCCTCGTATGAGTCTTTTACAGTAATAGACGGACCTGATGTTCCGGTT
>CAKSJC010000253.1 GCA_934462885.1 uncultured Eubacteriales bacterium
CGCTGATAGAATATTGTACCATACAAGTGAATAAGAAGCAATGTGTTATGAAACACAAACGGCGTTTACTAATTCTCAAACGAGAAGATAGGAACGCCGTTTTTTTATGCCCCGAAACAGCCCCCAGCGTGGGCATTTAGAGGATTGAAACGCATTGAAAATCAAGGCTTTACAAACACGAAAACCGCATACCCCGATAGTTTACCCTTAATCTCTCAAAATCGGTTTTCTAATTGCCCACGATACCACCGCAAAGGAGTGAATTGAAAATGGCAGTTTTCCGAGTTGAGCGCAATACGGGATATACCGTAATGAGCAATCACCATTTACGAAATAAGGAATTGTCCTTAAAGGCAAAAGGGCTTTTGTCGCAAATGCTGTCCTTGCCCGAAGATTGGGATTATACCCTTTCGGGGCTGGCGCATATCAACCGTGAGAAGATAGACGCAATCCGCGAAGCAGTCAAGGAACTTGAAAAAGCCGGATATATCAGGCGCAGCAGAGAGCGCGACAGCAAAGGGCGGTTGCGCGGCGCGGATTATGTGATTTACGAGCAGCCACAGCCATCCGAGGAAGAAGCTGTACCCGACAGCCCACCGCCTATATTGGATTTACCTACATTGTTATGCTTATCGGGCTTATTCCCGCCCATGTTCTTGCGTTAGCAAATGGATTATGCAGATAAATACGGCGTGGATTATGATGAAGACTTCTGGCTGCCGGACGGCTATATCATCGTGAACTTCACGATAGAGACAGTAGATCCGGACGGCAGGCATAGACTGAGCTATATCAATGCCGGAAACCATCTGAACAACGGGAACTGTTCGATGTGGACCATGGAGGGGCCGCCCCTCCAAAAAAGCAGCTATAAGGGGTCGACCTTTTCTTTCTATGCGGGTGATTTTATCCTATACTATGCCAACAAGCGCATGTCGAATGATTATGAATCCGGTGCTATTTATTAAGTTTTGGGATTTCAGGGGAAAATTTTTATTCCGAGGCCGTAATTATCAGGTATATTCTTAGCAATTCAAGTTTTTTCCCTTTTAACCGGCAAGGTTATCTCAATGCAGGTTCCCTCCTCTTGTAATAAAATATGAATACCGTAAGTGTCTCCATAATTAAGAATAATCCGGTTGTTTACATTTTTAAGTCCTACATGATTGAATGCATTGGAATTGTTGTCCGGCTCGATACCTGCCAATATCTTCTCAAATCGGTCTGCACTAAATCCAATCCCATTATCTTTTACAAATATGTGCAATTCTTCGTTGTAAATCTTTGTTTCGATTCGGATAGCTCCATTTTCCTCGGCGGGTAAGATTCCATGAAAGATTGCGTTTTCAACGATTGGCTGCAGCGTGAGCTTTGGACAATAACACTCGCTGGTATCGGGACTGATCTGATATTCTATATGGAAGACATCTCCATATCGCATATGCTGAATTTGTATATACTTTTTGAGTGACTGAATTTCTTCGTTGATGGTTACAAAATCATCCGTCTTATCGAAGGTATAAGCCAAAAGTCCCACCAGAGAGGAGATTGTCTCACGGATTTCCTCCATTCTGTTTTGCTTCGCCAGGCTTCTGATGCAGGCTAACGTGTTATAAAGGAAGTGGGGCTTGATTTGGCTTTGCAGCATCTGAATCTTGTAATTCTGTTTTTCTTTTTCACTTTGCTTAACCTCCCGGATGAGGCGTTTTAAGCGCATGAGCATTTGATTATAGCTTTCCGTCAAGTGACCGATCTCATCGCTTCTTTTGACGGGCAGGGGCTCATTGAGCTGCGTCTTGGAAAAATGGCTCATCTTCTCATCCAGTTCACGAATGGGAGAAACGAATTTGCGGCTTAAGAAGAAACATACACCCAACAAAACCACCAGAATCAGGATTCCGGCGTTAATGTAGGTCCTGGTCAGGGTTTTGTTGTACGCCGCAAAAATGCTGTCGCTGTTGACAAGCGTGAATAGCGACCAACCCAGTCGATTGATAGGCGAACGGGTGACGAGCAAGGAAGGAGCTTCTTTGGGTAAATAGGAGATTCCCTGAGGGCAGTCTGCCAGCTCGGCAATCATTTGCGGTGCGATAGAGGTGCGCAGGG
>CAKSJC010000254.1 GCA_934462885.1 uncultured Eubacteriales bacterium
GACCGCTTTCAGTTAACGAAATCTGTTCCGCGCAAGTCATGTAATGTAAAAACAAAAATCAACGGAGAAATAAATGGGGAAAATATCATCGTTAATACGTGATTCATTCGGAAAAAAACGTTTTAATTCTGCAGTTATTCTTGCCGCCGGAAACGGAACCAGATTCAGCGAAGAGAAAGCGAAACAGTTTACTGAAATTTTGGGAGTTCCGCTTCTTGTAAGAAGCGCTCTTGCTTTTGAAGAATCTGATTTGATTCATGAAATTGTGGTAGTAACAAGAAGTTCTGAGATTGATAATTGCCGAAAAATGCTTCGTTCTTACGGTATAACAAAAGCAACAAGGATAGTTCAAGGCGGAGAAACGAGACAGGAGTCGGCTAAAAACGGATTTGACGCTGTGAATCCTGCTTGTGACTTTGTGGCAATACACGACGCAGCGAGATGCCTCGTAACTTCCGAAATGATTGAAGCCGTGATCGAAAGCGCATATGTTGACGGAGCGGCGGTTGCCGCTTCTAAAGTTACGGATACAATAAAAAGAACCTCCTTATCGGGGATTGTTAAAGAAACTATCAGCCGAGAGGATCTTTGGGCTGTTCAGACTCCGCAGGTATTTATGGCTGATATGTACAGAGCAGCGGCTTATACCGCCGTAAAAGATAATTTTGCGGGAACAGATGACTCTATACTTTGTGAACGGATCGGGTTCGGTGTAAGGATGGTCGACTGTGGAAGAACGAACATAAAAATAACGTATCCTGAGGACGTTCTTTTTGCGGAAAAAATAATCGAAACACGTGAAAAAACGGAGAAAGACTATGAGAATAGGACATGGTTACGACGCACACAGATTTTGTGAAAACAAACCGCTATATATAGGCGGAGTCATTATTGAATCGGAACTCGGACTTCTTGCCCATTCCGACGGAGACGTACTTCTTCATGCGCTTATGGATTCTTTGCTGGGTGCGGCGGGAGAACGGGACATAGGCAGTTTTTTCCCTGATACCGATGAAAAATATAAAAACGCCGACAGTAAGCTGCTGTTAAAAAAAGTTAGTGAAATACTATGCGAGAAGCGCCTTTCAGTGGAATATACCGATATGACTGTGATAGCTCAGAAACCGAAACTGTCCCCGTATATTGAAAAAATGCGCGTCGTAATATCTGATATTTTGCATTTGCCTATTGAGAGAGTTAACATAAAAGCAACTACGGAAGAGAAAATGGGATTTACCGGACGCGGAGAAGGAATATCGGCTCACGCTGTGTGTTTGCTGAAAGAATAAAAAAGTGCGTCAAACCGGACAAAATCCGGATTAACGCACATATATGAACGAAACGTCATCAGTCTTTTACAAAGATACATTCTTGATTTTTTACTTCTTAGGAAGAAGACGTTTCGTAAAACTGTTTAAGGACGGAAAAATTCCGTCAGTACAGTTTATGCCTGTTTTTTCAATGTGACAGAGTATGCGTACAGGCATTCTAAATAAAGAAAAATATATTTTTTGTTTTTTCGTGTTGATAAACTTGTTTGAAAGCGCGAAAAAAAGATAAGTTCATATTTTTCATAAGAAAGGATTTAAACATAAAATGGAAATTAAAATTTCACCATCCGTACTTGCCGCCGATTTTCTTCATCTTGAGGATGAGATAAAGCGTACGGAAAAAGCAGGCGCTGAAATGATACATTGCGACGTGATGGACGGAATATATGTTCCGAATATAAGCTTTGGATTTGATATTATAGATAAAATTAATAAAGCTACTGCTCTGCCGCTCGATGTGCATATGATGACGGCGGCTCCGCAGAAATATATCGACATATTGAAGAAAAACGGAGCGGATTCCATTACGCTTCATATTGACGTGATGCCGAAAGACGAACTTATAAGGACGCTTAAATACATAAAGTCTCTGGGAATGAAAGCGGCGGTTTCTGTCAAACCGAAAGAGAGGGCAGAAGAATGCTATGATTTTATTCCGTTCTGCGATATGATACTTATAATGACTGTGGAACCAGGATTCGGCGGTCAAAAATTTATGACTGACATGCTCCCGAAAATAAAAGAAATTCGAGAGTATCTCGATAAAAATAAACC
>CAKSJC010000255.1 GCA_934462885.1 uncultured Eubacteriales bacterium
CGTCTATTCTCTGGAAGAGAGGGGCAGCTTCTCCGACTTTTTCACCGGACTTGAGAATGCCGAACGTAAAGATCGAGTCAAAGTCACATTTTTCGGCGCCTATTTCCTCAAAAACAGTTTCAGAAGTTGCAGGCATTATCGGGGAGAGCATAACGGCTGCGATTCTTATGGTTTCGAGAAGATTATAAATTACGGTAGAGAGTCTCGGTTTTGTCTCTTCTGATTTGGCGAGAGTCCACGGAGTTGTTTCATCAATATATTTGTTCGCTCTGCGGAGCATGGTGAATATATCCGCGCAGGCGTCGGATATGCGGAATGTGTCCATATTTTCCGTATAACTTTTTGCAGCGGCGGAAACGGCTTCTTTAAGCTCTCCGTCGACCGATTCGGTTACAGCGGGGGCGGGAATTGTACCGTTAAAATACTTTTTCGTCATTGTGACCGTGCGGTTTACAAGGTTTCCGTAATTATTTGCAAGATCGGTGTTGTAGCGTCCGATCATAGCCTCATATGAGAATGAACCGTCGGAAGCATATGGCATTTCGGCGAGAGCGTAGTAGCGAACGCCGTCCACCGAGAATATTTTTGCGAGATCATCGGCGTAAGCGACGTTGCCGCGGGATTTTGACATTTTATCAGCTCCGAAGTTGAGCCACGGATGACCGAATATTTTTTTCGGAAGAGGAAGATCGAGAGCCATGAGAAAAATAGGCCAGTATATTGAATGAAATCTAACGATATCCTTGCCGATTACATGAACATCGGCGGGCCAGTATTTCTCAAACTTTTCAGGCTGTTTTTCGAGGTCGGGATCGTAGCCGAGAGCTGTGATATAGTTTGAAAGAGCGTCTACCCATACGTAGATGACGTGTTTCTTGTCAAATTCTACGGGTATACCCCATGTAAAGCTCGATCTGGAAACGCAGAGATCCTGAAGTCCCGGCTTTAAAAAGTTGTTAACCATTTCCTTTCGGCGAGCTTCAGGCTGTATGAAGTCCGGGTTTCCCTCGATATATTTCATAAGGCGGTCTGCATATTTGTTCATTTTGAAGAAATACGCTTCTTCGGTCGTGAGTTTTACTTCTCGTCCGCAGTCGGGGCATTTACCGTCAACGAGCTGTGTTTCGGTAAAGAATGATTCACAGGGAGTGCAGTACCAACCCTCGTAATGTCCCTTGTATATATCGCCTTTCTCATAGAGTTTTTTGAAAATATGAGATACGGCTTTTTCATGATAATCGTCTGTTGTGCGGATAAAATGATCATAGGTAGTGTTCATGAGATCCCATATACGCTTTATTTCAGAGGAAACTCCGTCAACGTATTGCTTGGGAGTAATGCCGGCCGCCGCTGCCTTTTCTTCAATCTTCTGACCGTGTTCATCCGTTCCGGTACAGAAGAAAACATCGTACCCGCGAAGTCTTTTATAACGCGCAACGGCGTCCGTAGCAATAATCTCGTAAGTATTGCCTATGTGCGGTTTTGTGGACGCATAAGCGATAGCTGTCGTAATATAATATTTTTCCGCCATATTTATCTCCTAACTCCTAATACTTTTTACTGTCTTTTTCAGTTGAAATTTTATATTCAGATTTTTTCGCCGTTTACGAAAACGGATTCAATGTTTGGTTCAGTTTTTCCGTCAAGAATCAAAAGATCGCCGCGGAGTCCTTTTTTTATTTTTCCGCATTTGTCAGATATACCGACCATAGCTGCGGGATTCGACGTAGCTGCGGGAATCGATTCTTCAAGAGTTTTTTCGGTGAACTTCATGAAGTTGCAAAGAGCCTTGAACATAGTGAGCGTGCTTCCCGCAAGGGCGTTGTCGGAGTTGACAGCGCGTCCGTTTTTAACAAGTACGGGAAGACCGGCGATCGAGTATTCGCCGTCCGGACAGCCTGTTGCTTCCATGGAGTCGGTAATGAGGACGAACTTGTCGTCAGGCTTAAGGCGAGCCGCGAGAGAAACCATTGAAGGATGTATGTGTTCGCCGTCGCAAATTATTTCAGTGTAGGCACTGTCGCAAAGAACGGAAGCGATAGCGTTTCCGGGTTCGCGGTGGTGAATGTTTCTCATCGCGTTAAAGGTGTGTGTAAAAG
>CAKSJC010000256.1 GCA_934462885.1 uncultured Eubacteriales bacterium
GCATACGGCGGAACAACTATCGACGCTTTCTTCTCGTCGGATCACATCAGACTCAATGCTGAAATACAGAAAAAGCTTATTGACTTAGGCGCGATATCCGCAAACGGTTCGGCAAACGGCTTTTGCGGTGGTGTAAGCCGTGAAGATTTTCAAAAAACCTCCGCGCAGTATAATACTCTCATTGCTCCTTTATGCGGAACGAAATTCCGCGGCATAATATGGTATCAAGGTGAGACTGAAGTCAATACCGAATACGGACAAAAGAATTATCCGGATTTTCTCGAATTTTTATATGACTCATATCAAGAAATGTTTGCCGCATATGACCAATTCATGTTCTTGTCAGTGCTTTTATATCCGTTTTCTTACAATTCCAATGAGAAATGTAAACTTGGTTATATTAACGACGCCTTTGTTGAGGCGTCAAAAAAGCCTCTTGAACCCCGCTTTACATCCAAGTTGATCACTGAAACTTCAACTTCTCCCCAAAATACGGATTCCGTTTACGGCAATCGGCAATGCGATTCAGGAATTAAAGATGGGAAAATACACATCAATACCGCTCACTCCCCGCACTCATTTATCCCGATATATGATCTTGAGCCGATTTGGAACTATTTTGAAAAAAACTCCGCCATTCATCCCTCTCACAAATATAAAATAGGAGAACGCCTCGCCCGACTTGCCGAAATATGTGTATACGGTAAAGACGGTCAGCGCTCACCCGCCGTTCTTGATTCATTTACGCTGCTCGAAAATCGCATGAGATTGAAATTCATAAATACAGGCTCCGGACTTCGTCTGCCGGAAGAATGTGACCTCCACGGAATGTATATATCGGGCGGCGACGGGATATACCTTCCCGCCGAAGCGGAAATTGTCTCTGCCGACACTCTTGACATTTGGAACGACGAAATTTCTTCGCCGAAAAACGCCGCTTATGCCGTTCAGTCTTTCGACATAAAGCCGAATCTGTTTGCGGGAGACTTCCCCGCCGCTCCGTTTTACACTGACAAAGAAAAACCGATTTCATTTGAGAGCCGTCCGTGGTATGACGCAACGGTAATCGCAGTATTTGGAGGAAATTATCAAGACTCTATGTTTCATCCTCTTTGGAATCCGGTGGGAGAAACGGAAATATGCCATGACAGCGCATTTACGTTTGGAAAAGGAAGCATACGCGCCATGGGAAAAGACGGAAGCTTCGGATTTTTTATAAAAAAAGCTCCGTACTCCATGCTTGATTTCGAAAAATTTGCGGGAATGTCGTTCTGTCTTTATAACATGAATGGCAAGCGAGGAGAAATGATAATTACAACTTGGGAAAAAGACGACGTCGTTCTTACTATGGAGAAAGCAGACGATCTCGACGGCGGCTTTGAGAAATACATCGTCAGATTTGACGCTCTGCCGAAAAGCGAAATAAGAAAAATAACGTTTATGTTTTATTCAGAGAAAAAAGGATATGACTTTATAAACATAGAAAGACTTCGCCTTTTGAAGAAATAGATACTTATCAACAACAAAAAACTCATGCTCGAAATTTCGCGCATGAGTTTTTTTCAAGTTGTTCTTTCATCAGCTTCAGTACGCGAAAAAACAACGTTTTTTAATCAGTTTTTTATTTACACAAGATGAGAATATCAATATGTTACGGTTTCGGCATATGTGAATGAGCATCAGGCGTAATACGCGCACTATGCGGAGGATGCGGGTGATCATGCATATGTTCGCCGTCAAGCTTTTTTTCTTTATCGTCTTCCTGAGTTATATATCTCTTAGCCTGTGTGGTAAACAGATCATAATATATGCCGTGCTTTTTCATAAGCTCCGCGTGATCTCCGATCTCGGCTATTGTGCCGTGATCAAGCACAACTATCTTATTCGCGACAGTGGCGCTTGAAAGTCGATGCGATACAAATATCGTAGTCTTGTCTCGGCGCAGTTTGTCAAACTGATTATATATCTCCTGCTCCGCTATCGCGTCAAGGCTCGCCGTCGGTTCGTCAAGTATTATTATATCGGAATCACTGTAAAAGGCTCTTGCTATCGACAGCTTCTGCCACTGCCCTATCGACAGCTCTATTCCGT
>CAKSJC010000257.1 GCA_934462885.1 uncultured Eubacteriales bacterium
TTGTTTTTGAAGGACTTTGTGGAAGAGCGAAAATTGACGGTATCGCCCGTGTATTCCTGCCGCTCCAGCATATCGGCAACAGCGGTCTGCACCCACCTGCCTGGAACAGTCGGCTGCGACGGGAAGCGATACCCCAAGGCATTGAAATGCTCGGCAGGGGTCGGTATCCCTTCGGCTGTCAGTCTGTCGGCGATCTGCGTCGGCCCGAAGCCCTGCATACAGAGATCGAATACCTTTCTTACTACCTCTGCTGCTTCCTCATCGACGATCCATTTTGTCTTGTCTTCCGGATTCTTCAGATAACCGTATGGCGGAGTGGTCGATAATGGAACGCCGGATTCGCCCTTGCTGCGGAATACCTCCCGAACCTTTTGTGAGGTGTTCTTGGCGTGCATTTCATTGAACCAGTCCTGCACTGGCAGAAAGTCGCTCAGCCCTTTTGCGGAATCGATGTTGTCCATAATGGCGATATAACGCACGCCCATGCGGTCAAATTCTTCTTCCAGCAGTTGCCCGACGACCAACCGATTTCTGCCGAGCCTTGAATGATCTTTTACGATCAGGGTGCCGACCTTGCCCGCCTCGGCAAGCTCCATGAACTCCATAAAAGCGGGACGGGCAAAATTTGTGCCGGACCATCCGTCATCGACAAAAAATCTTGTGTTTTGAAATCCGTTTTCTTTTGCGTAACGCGCAAGTATATTCTTCTGAAACGAGATTTGTCAAGGTTTTTTTGTGAAAAAAGCAAAGTTTATCAATCAATACCATAATTCGTTGAGGCACAAGAGGTTTATCCGTTTGTACCTCTTGTCTGCCGATCAGCAAAGGTGGGAAAAACCGTCAAGAGTGCATAGCATTCATCTTGACCCTTGATGGCTTTTCTTGATTTTGCTACCCAAGGATTTGCTGCATATTCTCTTTCGAAATGGTTGAATTGTTCACATTTTTATGCTACAATTTTATTATTATTATCCAGAGAGTGAAAAATTTGAACTTGGCTAAGGAGGAAATACTATGAAAAAACTATATACAATTATGTTTGCCGCGGTATGTGTATTATGTGTATTTAGTTTTTTGGGATGTGAAAAGACACCAAATAGCACAAAATCCGAGACAAGTAATAGAACTATTATCGGCTATATAAATGAAATTCATAATGGAACAGTATCGTTTGATGAAATCGAATGGGTAACTGTGCCTAGTGAACGTGCAACAGAGTTAGGCATTGCAGATGCCCCAAACGGATTTTACATCCATAATAAAGAAAGTGTTACAGCAGAGTACGATATCGCGGATAATTGCGTTATTTGTATTTTGGATTGGGAGAATAATTTTGCAGCAAAACAAATAGAACTGGTCAACTTTATTGATATACATGAACAGAGAGGTGGCGTCTTAATTCCATATACGCTTACTATTGGAAATGGTAAAGTAATTAACATTGAAGAACACTATATTCCCTAAATGTATTAGTGGGTCAAGGACAGACCTATTCTAAGTTGTCGGATTGCTCCCTTTGAAAATGAGTATGACTAAAATGCCAGCATATAAAAATCCGTCAGCGTTTTTCTTTGCCGTCCACATCTTTCCTCGTAGAGCGTATGGCTGCTAACGGCAGTACCACTGCCCGTATATGGGTGGTGAGTAAGTGCACCCTTAGATAATCACACTAAGGGATTTGGACTACGCCGAAGACGCTTTTCTCAAAACTCCGTAACGCTCCAGTGGCTCGAAACAGGACAGGCAGGGCAAACACATTGCCCACGCAGTTTTAGCCTTAAAATATCCTTGTTGCACAAGGCTTTCAACGGTCGAAAAGGTTACTTTCTATTTCGGCTTGTAAAAGCATAAACACGCTTTCGTTTTCCATTGCCGAGAGCGTGTTTTTCGTTTATAATGCCCGTATCGTTCCTTTCTCATAACTGCTTTTCAATTCACCACAAATGAGCCGCAGTCATATGTATTAGGTTGCAAAACCCTCTTTTACATATTAACTCTTGATTGGTAATGGAATTGCTCTCGCCCTCCGATTCGTCGTCTCTGGAGAGACGGCAATAGAGCGCGGTGATCTTC
>CAKSJC010000258.1 GCA_934462885.1 uncultured Eubacteriales bacterium
GTTTCAACACGGTAAGCGATTTGGGAAAGGCTCTTGATCCGATCGCAGACAAGCTTACGCAGATATTCATGATGATATGCCTGATTTCGCGTTTCCGGCTTTTGTGCGTTCCGGCCATACTGCTTGCGCTAAAAGAAATTGTCACCGGCGCTATGGGACTCGCGGTGATAAATAAGACCGGATTTGTTCCTTACGCAAAATGGTACGGAAAACTCACGACAGTCGTTCTGTATGCCACAATATTTCTCCACACAGTATGGTTTGACATACCCGCTCTTTACTCCGGTATCTCGGTTACCGCCTGCGTAATTGTCATGCTTCTGTCGTTCACACTTTACTTCATACAAAACATAAAAGCGCTTTCAAAAAATATAGATACAAAAAGTACACGGTGCGGCGAAAACATCGTTTGCACGGGAGAAGAAAATGAAAGTTTGTGATAAAAACAAACGACCGGGAAAAATAAAATACACAACGGTATTCTTACTGTTCTTTTTCGGAAGCATCGCGGGATTCATCCTTGAGGGAATATGGCGGATCATAACACTCGGACACTGGGAAAATCACTCGGCGACCGTATGGGGACCGTTCTGCATAATCTATGGTATAGGCGCGGCCGTTATGTACATTACAGCCTGTTTTCTTAATAAAAAGCCTCTTTACTTGCAGTATATCCTGTATTGCTTTATCGGCGCCGCCGTCGAATATGTGGGAAGCGCTGTGCAGGAGATCATCTTCGGCTCCCGATCGTGGGATTATTCCGCAGATGTCTTAAATCTCAACGGCAGAATATCCCTTCTGATGACCCTTATTTGGGGACTTCTCGGAACAGTGTTTATAAAAGTGTTTTTCCCCTTCATCGTGAAATCACAGGAAAAGCTTGATGAACAGGGGGAACATATAAAACGCCTCAACCGCGCTTTATGCACCTCAATGACAGTATTTATGATCATTAATCTCTTAGTAACATCGGCGGCGATACTTCGCTGGTCAAAGCGTCTTGAAGGAGAACCTCCGAAAAATAAATTTGAGATATCCATCGACAAATATTTCGACAACGAAAAAATGTCGGAAATATTCAATAACATGACTTTCGTTCCGAAAGACAAATAAGACTCCGCTCCATGGAAAAACAGGATTTAAAAAACTTCATAAAATTTTCTCTTCTTGATAAAATCGGGGTATACTTTTTTGAAAAAAAGTATACCCCGATTCTGCATGAGGAGCTTTCGCAAGAAACTTTCATCTGAACATATAACCAAAATCCGTTTGACTTTTTCGAACAGCCGCTTTACCGAAAATCCCGAATATGACTACCCGTTTTCAGTCCGAAAGTTTTTGAAAAAGATTAGGGGAAAAACTTTTTTCGAAAAGTTTTTCCCCGTTCTCTTATGCGTTTTATTTAATTATTTTACAACGAGTTCGCCGTTTTGCTCATCGACTGTTACGGTATCTCCCTCGTGAAGAGATCCGCCGAGAATTGTACGTGCAATCAGCGTTTCAACATGCGACTGGATAAATCTCTTCATGGGACGCGCACCGTATACCGGGTCGTAGCTATGCTCAATGATATAATCGCGAGCCGCGGGAGTAATATCGAGAGCGAGAGATTTCTCACGGAGTCTCTTTGCGAGGTTTTCGCAGAGAAGCCCGATGATACCGCCGATGTTCTCTTTTGTAAGAGGCTTGTAGAAGACCGTCTCGTCGATACGGTTGAGGAATTCGGGACGGAAAGTATGGTGAAGAAGCTCCGTGACCTGATCTCTTGCTTCTTTCGTTATTTCGCCGTCCTCGCCGATACCGTCAAGAAGGTACTGCGAACCTAAGTTAGACGTAAGAATGATGATCGTATTCTTGAAGTCAACCGTTCTGCCTCTTGAGTCGGTAACACGCCCGTCGTCGAGTATCTGAAGAAGAATATTGAACACATCGGGGTGAGCCTTTTCAATTTCATCGAAAAGAACTACCGAGTACGGTTTGCGGCGCACGGCTTCCGTGAGCTGACCGCCTTCGTCATATCCGACATATCCCGGAGGCGCTCCCATAAGACGGGATACGCTGAATTTCTC
>CAKSJC010000259.1 GCA_934462885.1 uncultured Eubacteriales bacterium
ATATAAGCCTGTTGTTGACAAAGCGGCTGAATTCGGATGCAGAATGGGAGTGTGGGCAGGTCCCGACGGCTTCGGAGACGAGCCTGATGAAATAAACGCAAGACGCGAGCTTATCGTTTCTCTTTGCCGTGATCTGAACTTTCGTCAGTTCAAATTTGACGGAGTAGGCGGATACCTTCGCAAGAGTAAGCAAAAAGTTTTTCATGAAATGATAGACGAGTGCAGAAAATATACTCCTGATCTTATTGTCTTAAATCATAGAATAGATATGGGAGAAGCTGAGATTTGTGCTACAACTTTTCTTTGGGAAGGAACAGAAACATATGTCGACGTGCATATGTTTAACACCGAGACGGCTCCGCATCACCGTGCCGCGGCTCTTAGAAGAGGGCTTGTTCCCGGACTCAAGAGACTTACGGAGGATCACGGAGTATGTCTGTCTTCATGCCTTGATTATTTTGACGACGACATGATAATGGAAGCGTTCTCGCGTTCTTTGATACTTGCTCCGGAAACTTACGGTAATCCGTGGTTTTTACGGGATTCTGAACAGCTTCGCTACGCCAAGATATATAATATGCACCGTAAATTTAATGATATTCTCGTGTGCGGAATGGAGCTTCCGGAAAAATACGGTAAATATGCTGTAAGCCGTGGAGACGGATCAACTCGTCTCGTAGTGATGCAGAATTCGTCATGGAATAAAACGACTGTCAACGTGTCGGTAAGCCGTGAAATCGGCATTGAGGATGAATCAAAGGAATATATTGTAAAGACTCTCCATCCGTATGAGTCTTACGTAGGAACATACAAATACGGAGATACGGTAGATATTGACGTAATGCCTTTTCGCGCCGCTCTTGTGCTTTTTGAGGAAAAAGAAAAATTCATGCAAAGCGATTTTGTGCTGACAAATTGCAAGTACGAAACATCTTACAACGATACGGTAAACGAGGCGTACATTTACTCGGGCAACGGAGAAAAAATTGAGGCGATAGGAAATATTTCGTTTGAAAAAGATGGAATAGCAGCCGACAATACGGTAAAAGCTCCTGTTTTTTTGGGGAAATTAAACGACATAAAACTCCCTTGCAACACGGAAGAGCTTTATGAGGCTACCGCGTTTTCCGCTGACTGCGATTCTTTTGAAGCTCAGTCAATAAAGCGTTCGGGCGATACGGATATCCCGCAGGTAAAAAAAGCAAGAGACGCTTTCTTCGGACAAGAAACATATAAAGCGCGCGGATGTGAAGCGCGTTTCATGTTTGACGGTAAGCAGGACACATATTTTGATGCAAATTCAAAGACATTTGAAACAAGAATAGACGGCGGATGTCTTAGGGTAGACTTTGGAAAGACTTATAATGTCGAGAAGCTTACAATAGATTTTTTTGAAATAGACGAGCCGATATTTGAGGTTCACGCACAGAGCGTTCCGGAAGACGGAACCTTCGGCTGCGATCTGTCTCTTTGCGGCAGTGCAAAGCTTGTGTCTGTAATTGAAAAAGAAGATGTTTCCGCACCGGTAGTGTGCGACGGGAAGCACTTTATCGGATACCATAAGGGAAAGATAAAAACGGCTGTATACTTAATAAACGGAGAAATGCGTTATTTCAAGCTTCCGCTTCCGCCTGATCGGATATACGATATTTCGTTGCTTGATGAAAATGGGAATAAGATAGCACTTGAGTCTCCTCACGCTAATAATTTGCTGTCACCCGATAAAAAATTTGTTTCTGCTAAGAAATGCACCGTGCGTATTCCGAAAAACTCATCGGATGGAAGTTATATCGCCCTTTGCATAAACGGAAACCATGGTGCGGAGGGGGTATACTGTGCGGCGGAGCATAACGGAGAACTGCTCGGTGCATTCGACCGCGCCATATCGTACCCTGTGAACAACTGGGAATACATAACGAACAAAAGTGAAAAAGGATATACATATTATTTTAAAACTGAAAAAGAGCTTGCCGGAGAGGAAATCACGCTTTATACGTTGTTTGAAGGGGATAGTTTCTGCGAATGTGAGGTATGGTTCTGCGACGGAT
>CAKSJC010000260.1 GCA_934462885.1 uncultured Eubacteriales bacterium
CTCATACGCATGGGATTAAAAAAATTCATTCCCGAAACCACAAAAATAATCATAGCTCAGCGCGTTGCCTCCGTTGAGAATTCCGATCTTATAATCGTAATGGACAACGGTAAGATCTCGGCTGCAGGAACACACGAAGAACTTCTCAAAACAAGCGATATCTATATGGATATCTACACTCAGCAGACGAAAGGAGGAACTGACAATGAATAAGAGAGCAAATCTGCGCCCGGCCGCAAAAAAAGGAACAATGAAGCGCTTGCTGAAATTACTTGCCGGCTATTATCCCGTGCTCTTGCCGCTAACTGCTCTATCAATACTTTTCTCCTCAATCGTCTCGTCAATCCCGTCTATATTCGTTCAAAATGTTATAGCCTCCATTGAAAAATGGTACGTATCTGGAAACTGGGACGCCGCGCGTGCCGAGATTTTCCCGAAAATAATACTTCTCGCCGTTCTTTATCTTCTCTCTATTCTTTCGATCACACTGTATACTCAGCTTATGGCGTATATGACGCAAGGGTTCTTATGCAAACTCAGAGAGACTATGTTCAACGGAATGCAGGATCTTCCGATAAAGTATTTTGACACACACAAGCACGGCGATATCATGAGTTACTACACAAACGACATTGACACTCTGCGTCAGCTCGTTTCGCAGTCTCTTCCCTCTCTTCTTCAGTCGGCGGCAATCGTTGTATCGGTTTTTTCCATCATGATCTATTACAGCGTATGGCTTACGCTTCTACTTATCTGCGGCGTCGTCGCAATGACATTCGTTTCAAAGAAGATAGGCGGCGGAAGCGCGAAATACTTTATCAGACAGCAAAA
Organism: uncultured Eubacteriales bacterium; assembly: GCA_934462885.1. Taxonomy (GTDB): domain Bacteria; phylum Bacillota; class Clostridia; order Oscillospirales; family CAG-272; genus UMGS1696. The sequence continues at coordinate 832 of CAKSJC010000260.1, forward strand.
AGCTATCGCCCACTCCGAAGGCTTCATTCAGGAAATGATGAACGGTCAGAAGGTCGTTAAAGTTTTCTGTCACGAAGATGAATCAAACGCTGATTTTGACAAGATAAACGATTCTCTGTACGAGGACAGCTACCGCGCTAACGCATATGCGAACACGCTCGGACCGATAATAATGAATATCGGAAATATCATGTATGTTCTTATAGCGATAGCGGGCGGTATTCTTATGATTACGGGAGCTAAAAACTTAAGTATCTCGGGACTTGCTTTCGGAATAAGCATAGTAGTTCCTTTTCTCAATATGACAAAGCAGTTCACGGGAAACATCAACCAGTTCTCACAACAGATAAACTCAATAATTATGGGACTTGCCGGTGCGGATCGTATATTCGCTCTTATGGACGAAAAGCCTGAAACCGACGACGGATATGTCACTCTCGTAAACGTTGATGACGACGGACACGGAAACATGACAGAAGTATCAAAACACACCGGCAAATGGGCTTGGAAGCATCCGCACGGCGACGGAACAACGACATACACCCCTCTTTGCGGAGACGTCCGTCTTACAAATGTGGATTTCGGATATGAAGAAGGAAAAGATGTTCTGCACGACATAACCGTGTACGCGGAACCGGGTCAAAAGGTCGCTTTTGTCGGAGCTACGGGAGCCGGAAAAACCACAATAACAAATCTTATAAACCGCTTTTACGACATTGCCGACGGCAAAATACGCTACGACGGAATAAATATAAACAAGATAAAAAAATCCGATCTTCGAAAATCTCTCGGTATAGTTTTGCAGGATACGAACCTCTTTACGGGAAGCGTTATGGACAATATCCGCTACGGACGTCTTGACGCAACCGACGACGAGTGCCGCGCCGCCGCAGTACTTGTCGGAGCGGACGATTTTATCTCGCGTCTTCCTGAAGGCTATAACACAGAACTTACCAACAACGGCGCAAATCTCTCGCAGGGGCAGCGTCAGCTTATCGCGATAGCCCGTGCGGCAGTTGCCGATCCGCCTGTTATGATCCTTGACGAAGCCACTTCTTCCATCGACACCAGAACGGAAGCTATCGTCCAGCGAGGAATGGATAAACTTATGGAAGGCCGCACGGTATTCGTTATCGCGCACCGTCTTTCCACCGTTATGAACTCAGACGTTATAATGG
>CAKSJC010000261.1 GCA_934462885.1 uncultured Eubacteriales bacterium
GAATGGACGCTTTCGTATGCGATTACAGAGTATATCCTCACAGATTTCCGCTTCCGCTTCTCGACGCCCGACGAGCCGTCAGGTTCGTGCGTGCGCATGCCGATGAGTTTGGAATTGACCCCGAACGTATCGCGGTTGCAGGCTCGTCAGCCGGAGGACACCTTGCAGCTCTTTTATCGACTTATACGGAAAAAATAAATTTTGAAGATGCGGACGGCATTGACCGTGAGAGCTATATGCCGAACGTTACGATACTTTGTTACCCCGTAATAAGGTGCGCCGACCGCTTTGTTTCAGAAGAACGTATGAAAGTTGGAGAGGGAATAGCGCACGAAAACAGTTTCAAGAATCTTTTGGGCGACCGCATTGCCGATTCCGAGAAATTTTCTCCTGATCTGCTTGTGACAGAAAATACGCCGCCGGCGTTTCTGTGGTGTACGTCTGATGACGATGCGGTAAGCTCCGTGAACACATATCTGTATGCCTCCGCTCTTTCAAGATTCGGAATAAAGCATGAAGTTCATACTTTCCGAGAAGGAAGTCATGGACTCGGACTTGCGGAGAACAGCCCTCATGTGGCACAGTGGACAACTCTTCTTGTAAACTGGCTTGCAGATATAGGTTTCCTTCCGGAGTCATAAATGAACTCCAATATATAAAATGGCGGACACGCTTTTGTGTGTCCGCTATTTTATATTTAAGAAATTGCCAGGTATAGCGTGCTTTCATTTCCGAAAAACGGGGTATGGCAAGTGTCGGATGCGATGAACGCCGCATTCCGTACTCTGATATATTGAAAATTCTGCACGGCAATACAACTTACGGCGTCGGCACATTAGAAATTACAGCATGGAGCGCTGTACCGCCTTGTGCCAGCCTGAGAGAAGCGCGTTACGGCGCTCGTCATCCATATTTGGCGTAAATTCACGATCGCACTTCCACATTGCAGAAAGCGATTCCTTTGAATCCCAAAATCCGACGGCGAGTCCCGCGAGGTAAGCCGCTCCGAGAGCCGTTGTCTCTCTTATCTTCGGACGAAGTATTGAGCGATTTGTTATGTCAGCCTGAAACTGTAAGAGGAGATTATCACGCGATGCGCCTCCGTCTACTCTGAGGGAAGTTATTTTTCGACCTATGTCATTTTCCATTGCGCCGATTAGATCGGCTGACTGATATGCTATCGATTCCTCAGCCGCTCTTATGATGTGTTCTCGGCGCGTTCCGCGGGTAATTCCGGATATATCAGCACGTGCGTGCATATTCCAGTACGGCGCTCCGAGACCTGTGAAGGCGGGAACAAGGTATACGCCGCCGGAATCCGATACCTTTGAGGCATAATACTCTGCGTCTCGGCTTTCGCCGAAGAAGCGCATTTCATCGCGAAGCCATTGAATGACAGATCCTGCGGAAAAAATGCTTCCCTCAAGGGCGTACTGTACGGTGTCTTCGGGAGTTGTTGCGCAAAGCGTTGAAATAAGTCCGCTTTTGCTGTTTATTCTGCGGCTTCCGGTGTTCATAAGGAGAAAACATCCCGTTCCGTAAGTGTTTTTGGCATCCCCGTCCGAGAAACATCCCTGACCGAAAAGGGCTGCCTGCTGATCACCGGCAACTCCTGCGACCGGAACGGCACAACCGTCTATTGAAGCGAATCCGTAAATTTCGGAAGAAGAACGTACTGCGGGAAGCATAGAGCGCGGAATATCAAAAAGAGAGAGCAGCTCGTCATCCCATGAAAGCGTGTTTATGTTGTAAAGCATAGTGCGGGAAGCGTTCGTTTTATCGGTAGCGTGTTCGCCCGTCAGCTTGTAGATAAGCCACGAGTCGACGCAGCCAAACGCAAGTCGGCCTTCTTGTGCAAGAGATCGAGCCCCGTCTATATTGTCAAGTATCCATTTTATTTTTGATGCGGAGAAGTAGGCGTCCGGAATAAGACCCGTCTTTTCTTTTATCATTCCGTGATAGGGGGAGAGCGCTTCTACAATAGGTGCAGTGC
>CAKSJC010000262.1 GCA_934462885.1 uncultured Eubacteriales bacterium
TATAGATTAAGGCTCATTTTTGTCAAAATGCACAAAAATGAGCCTTAATAAATTACATTGGAGCTTTCCTGTTTTTTTGCAAACCTATTGCAATACGCCAAAACATATTGTATAATAAACGAGAAAGGTTTGTGCATAATCATGTATCAAACCTCATAAATTTGAATTATTAAGTGTATTTTTCACATAATAAGCAATTACAACAAATCACATAATAGGAGTTCATTATGGCAGACATGACAACTAAATTTATTAGAAATGTCGCTTTACTCGGTCATGGCGGAAGCGGAAAGACATCTGTGGTCGAGTCAGCGTTATATTTGGCAAAGGCGACCGACAGACTCGGACGCATCACAGACGGAAACACCGTTTGCGACTACGATCCCGAAGAAATAAAGAGAGGTTTTTCTCTCAATCTTTCTCTCGCCCAAATGAACTGGAAAGACTGCAAAATCAATTTTATCGACACACCCGGATTCCTTGATTTCATGGGCGACGCTTATGCGGCTATACGTGTAGCCGATGCCGCTGTTATCACGGTTGACGGCAAAGCCGGCGTTGAAGTCGGTACGGAGCTTGCTTGGGACAGAGCCGAAGAAGCAGGTATACCGCGCGCGTTCTTTATAAACAAATTCGACGACCCGGAAGCAAACTACGACAGAGTTTTTGCCGAACTGCATGACAGGTTTGGATCTGCTGTTTGCCCTGTTTTGGTTCCCATAGCCGACGGTAAAAAAGTAACGTTCTTAAACCTCATCGAGATGCAGGCTTATACATTCGACAGCAAAGGTGTTCGCTCCGAAGCTCCGTTAGACGATAGAATGGAAGAGATTGCCGAATCATACAAGGAAACATTAAACGAAGCTCTTGCTCAAACAAGTGAAGAACTTCTCGATAAATTCTTCACAGACGGTGAAATCTCACGCGAAGAAGCCATAGAAGCTCTTCACCAGGGTATAATCGACGGTTCTATCGTTCCTGTATTCAGCGGAAGCGCAGTAAATCTTTGGGGTATCACATTCCTTCTTGACACTATAACCAATTCATTCCCGAGACCTACCGCCAAGAAAGTTGAACTCATTGAAGACGGCGACGGATATAAAGAACTTCCTATTGATGTTGACGGAGAATGTTCACTCTTCGTATTCAAGACCATCGCCGATCCTTTTGGCAAGATGACATTCTTTAAGGTAATGTCCGGCACTCTCAGAAATGATATGACCCTTAAAAACGTAACCTCGGGATCAACCGAAAAAATGGGTCACTTTTACTCGCTCCGCGGTAAAAAACAGACCGAGGTCGCTTCCCTATGCTGCGGCGATATCGGTATGATTCCGAAGCTCGTTGCAACCAACACAAACGACACTCTCACCGTATCGTCAAACTTCCAGTATAAAAAGATAAAATTCCCGCATCCTTACATGACTATGGCTATTACGCCTGCCGCTAAGGGCGATGAAGATAAGATATCTACGGGTATCGCTCGTATTCTTGAAGAAGATCCGACTCTTTCTTATGAGAATAACGCCGAAACAAAGCAGATGACACTCTCCGGTATGGGTGACATGCAGCTTGACGTTGTTGTTTCAAAGCTGAAATCACGCTACGGAACTTCCGTTATCCTTACCGCACCGAAAATCGCTTACCGTGAAACTATAAAAGGCACTTCAGACGTTGAAGGAAAGCATAAAAAACAGTCCGGCGGATCAGGTCAGTACGGTCACGTCAAAATGCGCTTCTCTCATTCCGACCAACCGGGACTTACATTTACTCAATCCGTAGTCGGCGGTACGGTTCCAAAGAACTTCTACCCCGCAGTTGAAAAGGGACTCCTCGAAGCTATGCAAAAGGGTGTTTTGGCAGGCTATCCTGTCGTTAACCTTGCTGCCGACCTTTACGACGGTTCCTATCACCCCGTTGACTCAAACGAAATCTCATTTAAGCTTGCAGCTCGACTTGCTTACAAAGAAGGGCTTCCCAAGGCTAAGCC
>CAKSJC010000263.1 GCA_934462885.1 uncultured Eubacteriales bacterium
CGAGGATTTAAAAAGAAAGATAACCAATATAATTAAACGTGAGTCGGATGTCATCTCGTCAATGATGAAGCTTTACAAAAACCGCGTGGACTCTTTGGCAAAGACGAGAGTTATGACAAATCCCATGAATTTTATTGACGATAAAAGAGTAAACCTTGACGCTATATCCGAAAGATTATTATATCTTGAAATATCTGCGCTGAAACTGAAAAGAGCAGAGCTGTCGCGTGATACAGGTAAGCTTGAGGCGCTGAATCCGCTTTCCGTAATATCAAGAGGATACAGCGCGGTATATAAAAGCGACGGAATACTTGTAAAAAGCGTTAGCGACGTTAAAAAAGGAGACCGTGTTGACTTTAAAACAACAGACGGCGAAGTCATATGCACGGTAGATGAAATAAAAAAACATTGATTCCGAATGGGGAAAATTATGGAAAACACAAATAACATTAACGAACAGATGACGTTTGAAACGGCGATAGCGAGACTTGAGGAGATAGTCCGGCTTCTTGAAACCGGAAATGCTCCGCTTGACAAATCGCTGTCACTGTTTGAAGAAGGAGTATCTCTTGTAAAATTGTGCAATTCCAAACTCGATACAGCCGAACAGCGCGTCAAGATACTGACCGCCGTGGGAGACGGAACAATGGTCGAGCAGGATATGAAATAAAGCCTGACAAATAAGAAGATTATTATAAAAAACATTGATCGGCAAAATTAACGGTGCTATTATGGAATTAATAAATACAGTCGAAAATGCTCTTCATGACGCGGCGCGTCAGGTGGAAGAAGAGCTGAAAACATTCCTGACGGAAAAATATACCGGAACTACGGTCGTTGCGGACGCTATGCGCTACTCAACGCTCGGCGGCGGAAAGAGAATAAGAGCTTTTTTGGTTCTTGAGTTTTGCAAACTCTTCGGAGGAAACATTGAAGCAGCCCTTCCGTATGCTGCAGCGATAGAATGTATACAGGCGTATTCGCTTATTCACGACGACCTTCCCTGTATGGACGACGCTCCTCTCAGACGAGGAAAACCGTCGTGCCACATAGAGTTTGGCGAAGCGGAGGCGCTTCTTGCCGGCGACGGACTTCTTACACTTGCCTTTGAAATATGCGCTTCAAATAAATATGTGTCCGGAAAATCGGTCAGACTTGCAGTTTCTGCTCTTGCTCATGAGTCTGGTGCGATCGGTATGGTCGGCGGTCAGACGTTGGATCTTGCAAATTCCGTTGATTCATATGCTGATCTCAGAAAAATATACGTCGGAAAAACGAGTGCGCTTATGACAGCGGCGTGTCTTCTTGGTTACTTTGCGGCTACCGATAAACCGTCGGAAGAGGATATCGAAAACATAAAGCTGTATGCAGAGGCAATAGGAATAGCCTTCCAAATTCACGACGATATACTCGATGTAAAAAGCGATACCGCGACTCTCGGAAAGCAAATAGGAAATGACGATAAAAATGATAAGAAAACTTCGCTTGCATTCCTTACACTAAAGGAAGCCGAAGAAGAGGAAGCGCTGTTAACTCTTCTTGCCGTTGAAGCAATTTCTGATTACCGTGATTCCGAACTTCTTTGCAGGCTTGCGATATGGCTCCTTGACCGTAAGAAATAATGAGACTTGACGTTTTTTTGGCAGAGCATGGGTTGACGAAAAGCAGGAGCCGGGCAGCGGAGCTTATTTCCGCCGGACATGTGTGTATAAACGGAAAAGCAGCCCGAAAAGCTTCGGCTGATGTTTCGGATAGCGATAAAGTCGAGATAACCGGAGAGATTCATCCGTATGTCGGACGCGGCGGCGTAAAGCTGGAGGGAGCGCTTGAAAACTTCGACGTCGACGTAACAAACTCTGTGTGTGCAGATATCGGAGCGTCGACCGGCGGGTTTACGGATTGTTTATTAAAACACGGAGCGGCGTTTGTTTATGCCATAGATTCCGGACATGGAC
>CAKSJC010000264.1 GCA_934462885.1 uncultured Eubacteriales bacterium
GCCAAAATATTTATCGACGCTACGGGAAATGCCGATCTTTCGGCTTTTTCGGGTTTTGCATATAAACTCGGGCGGGATGAGGACGGGCTGTGCCAGCCGATGACTCTTAATTTTCGCCTGTCGCACGTAGACAGGGCGAAACTCAATCTTGATGAAATAAACCAAAAATACCGCGCGCTCCAATCGTCCGGAGAAATAAAAAATCCCAGAGAGGACGTGCTTTATTTTTCAATGCCGGTTGAAGATATTCTTCATCTCAACACAACGCGCATAGTCGGAAAAAATTCGACAGATGTTGAAGAATATACCGAAAGTGAATTTGAGGCGCGCGAGCAGGTCTATGAAATGTACCGCTTCATGCGCGAGAATGTAACGGGATGCGAAAATGCGCATCTCATAATGTCGGGAACGGAACTCGGAATCCGCGAAAGCCGCCGCATTGTCGGAGAATACGAGATAACGGAAGACGATATCGTCTCCGCACGCAAATTTGAGGACAGCATAGCCCGCGGCTCATACGGCGTGGATATACACAATCCTGCGGGAGGAGGCACGCGCCACGCAAGCGTTCCGCCGTGCGATTATTATACGATCCCATACCGTTCGCTTATTCCGAATGAATCGAAGAATCTAATAGCGGCAGGACGCCCGATTTCTTCGACTCATGCCGCTCATTCGGCGTTCCGTATAATGCCGATCTGCACATGCATCGGAGAAGCCGCCGGAACGGCGGCTCACTTTGCGGGAAAGGAAAACCTTGCTCCTCGTGAGGTTGACGTCAGCGCACTGCGCGATGTTCTCATTTCTCACGGCGCACTTCTTTGAGAAGCATATGTTTTTCCGTATAAATCCATGCTCTTCATAAATCCGCACTCAGCCGCGCTTGCCTGCTCGGACAGAAAAGTGCGCCTTAACTCCAATGGTAAAAAACGTCAAGCCAGCGAATATTTGTTGCAAATAAAAATAAAGCGTGATATAATAATGCTGCGATGCTTTTGAAAGCCTATGCCCCCGAAACGTTTTCGCAGAAAAAAACTGCGATTATGCTATATTCAACAACGTAAGAAGCGGCGGCTTTTGAATAACTCATATTTTTACCGGAGGGTTCGTTGTCACGTATGAAAAAAACAATTTCTCTTATTCTTGCGCTTCTTATGGTCATTTCAGTGTTCGCTTCGTGCGGAAAAGCAAACGATAACACGTCCGACGCAGGAGACGACACCAAAAAAGAAGCAGATCCGAACGATCCGTTTTCTTCTGTGGACTTTGGAGGACGCGATTTCAGAATCAGCACTTCCACAAACAAGGCTACCTTTATGATGAAATCCTCTAACTACATGATAGAAGGTCCGGAGGACAAGGAAGGGGAAGCCGACGCAGCAAACGCCGTCGAAAGAAATAATTATGTTTCTCAGCTTTTGAACGTAAATCTCGTTTTTAACCAAACGGATCTTCGCTATGACGAGGTAACAAACTATTTCAGACAGTATGTTCAGGCAGGTCTTGACGAACAGGATCTCATTATTAACGATATGTACGGAATGGCTACTCTTACTGTCGAAAATGCATTCCACAATGCATACGACTGCAAGAATTTCGATTTCACGCAAAACTACTGGTATGAAGATTATATGGAGGACGTTTCATTCAACAGTAATTTCCGCTATATGCTTGCAGGCGACTATTTTATAGATATAGTCAGAACGGCTTCCGTCCTTATATTTAATAAAACCCTTTACGAAAGCTACTTTGGAGACGGTGAAGCGTTTTACAGAGACGTTCTTGACGGAAAATGGACTTACGACCGTTTTCTGAAGCTCTGCGAGGATGTTTACGCCGACACAAACAACAGCGGTACGAATGACGAGGGAGATATGTACGGCTTCACCGGAGACAGCAGATGGGGCGACATGATTTCGTTCATTATCTCGGGAGACCCCGGATTCATTGA
>CAKSJC010000265.1 GCA_934462885.1 uncultured Eubacteriales bacterium
ACTTTAATCCTATCGGAGCTCATAAAAGCGGTCTTATAGGTGAAAATCCCAACGGTATCCCGAATAATCTTATGCCTTATATAACTCAGGTTGCAGTAGGGAAGCTTCCGGAACTCGGCGTATTCGGAAACGATTATGATACGCACGACGGAACAGGCGTGAGAGACTACATTCATGTTGTTGACCTTGCCAAAGGACATGTATGCGCTCTTCGTAAAATCAAAGAAAAAGCAGGCCTTAAAATATATAACCTCGGCACAGGAAAAGGATACAGCGTTCTTGATATAGTTAAGAATTTTGAAGAAGCTACCGGCATAAAAATACCGTATTCAATAAAAGCTCGACGCCCCGGAGACATTGCTACATGTTATTCAAGCGCAGAGCTTGCCAAGAAAGAACTTGGCTGGGTAGCTGAAAATGGGATTAAAGAAATGTGCGCCGATTCATGGAGATGGCAGAGTATGAATCCTAACGGATTTGACGACTGAAAGCATAAAGTATAAGGATAAGAAGTTTAAGGATTTCAGAATTTGAAAACGACGCCGAAAGGCGTCGTTTCAGCATAAAACAGGAGAAACAAATGATAAAAAAACAATTATTCGGAAAACTCACGTGCGGTTGTGATGTATATTCATATACGCTATCCAATTCTTCTATAACATCTGCCGTTATCTTAAACTATGGCGGTATTATAAAAAATATTTTTGTAAAAGATAAAGATGGAAAAAAAGCTGATGTCGTATGCGGCTATGATTGTATCGAAGGATATCTAAATTCCGGAGGATATCAGGGTGCAATCATCGGAAGATACGGAAACAGAATCTCAAACGGAAGGTTTATACTTGATGGAAAAGAGTACATTCTCTATCAGAATGATAATAAAAACTCTCTTCACGGCGGTAAAAAAGGATTTAACGCAAAGCTGTGGGATGTTATCGAAAAAGACGATACAGACGAACCTTCTCTGATTCTTCACCGTGTGAGTCCTGACGGAGAAGAGGGTTACCCGGGAACTCTAGACGTTACAGTTACATATACTCTTACAAAAAACGCAGGTCTGTCAATACATTACGAAGCATCAACAGATCAAACAACTATCATTAACCTTACAAACCACTCGTATTTCAACCTTCGAGGATTTGATTCCGGAGTAATTGACGAGCAAATACTTTGGCTTGACGCAGACCGTACAAACAATCTTGACGATGAACTGATACCTACCGGGGAAATAATCAATACAGATGGAACTCCGTACGATTTCAGAACTCCGACTCCGATAGGAGCGCGTTTCGCTTCCGACTGTAAAATGATGAAAACCTTTGGCGGATATGATAATAATCTTTGTTTTGCAAACTACGACGGTAAACTGAAACTCAGAGGAATATTGAAAGATCCCAAAGAGGGAAGAAGCATGAAAATGTACACGGATCAGCCTGGCGTGCAAGTTTATACGGCAAATGCAATAAACGAAAATGATCATCCATTTAAGAATAATGTAAAACAGTATAAACATTGTGCGATATGCCTTGAAACCCAGCATATGCCTGATTCGATAAATCATCCCGATTTTACAAATGTGATATTAAAACCCGATGAAAAATTCGACTCAACAACTGTGTATGAGTTTGAAAATTAAAATATATAACAGTTTTTAAAAAATCGAAAGCTAAATAAGCTTTCGATTTTTTTGTAATATCTTATACATTGATTCATATACTTAATTAAATGAATATCTCCACAGGAGGAGTGTATGAGTCAAAGAACTGAGTATAATGAAAGAAGCATAGAAATTGCGGACTATATAATAAATAATAAATGCACTGTAAGAGATGCCGCGGCATGGTTCGGAGTAAGTAAATCTACTGTACATAAAGACGTGACCGAACGATTGCAAAAGATATGTCCGTTTATGTATAAAG
>CAKSJC010000266.1 GCA_934462885.1 uncultured Eubacteriales bacterium
CCCTATATTCTTTGTATTTTTATATCTGTTAGATATCGAGAATCTGTCGGATGATTCAATCACCACAGCGTTATCCGCACTCACGGAAACCACGCTGTTGAAGATATTCTTCGCGAAAGATTTTACCGAATTGGGAAGAGCCGTCTCAAACAAAGTCACCTTAGGGCTTTCCCCGAAAACCTTTGCGTATCCCGCGTAACTCATGTACATCCTCGGATTTGTGCCATAGGTATATCCATATACTCCGCGGTCTGTTCTCTTGTCGCATATACCGACTACGGTAAACTCAAACTCATTTATTGTAACGGTCATTCCGACTACGTTTTCCGCGCCGAACACTTTCCACGCGAGGTCGCGGTCAAGTACGACTCCCATAGGATTTGAATCGTCGTTCAGAAAAAACGATCCGTATGTGATGTCCATTCGGTGAAAAACGGCGAAATCTCCGCCAACCGCCATCGTTTCGGCGGCAGCGTTTCCTTTCGGACCGCTCACGTCGACAGTGACTTCGGCGGCGTAGCAGTACGCCCACGATCTTCCGTTCTCGGGCGGGGTTACCGACGACTCAAGAAGTTTTGAGTCTATCCCCCGCGCCCAGCCAATTATTTGATTATCGTCGTATCCCGCGTTTTCTTCGCAGTACATCGACACGACGGCATACCGTTCTTCTCCCGACGACCATCTCTCACCCGCGTGAATAAAGTCGATTTTGCGCGTCATGAGAGCGACCGTCCCTTCGAGAATCCCGAGAAGTGCGAGAGCACCGACAAATATCAGTGCGATTATTCCCGCTGCTTTCAGCTTTTTTTTATTGACTTTTTCACTCACGCTCTGCACCTTTATTTATCCGCAAGCCGAACCTGCTGACGGTCTGATATCGGATCTGTCGAATTCGTTATTACAAATTCGCTTCCGTAAAGTCCGCTGACTGCGGACTGAGTATCGTCGGAAGCTACGATCTCAACAGGCGTGCGCTTTGCGGTATAACGTACTCCGAGAGGGGTTTTCTTCGATTCTACCGTCAAAACGAACTTTCCGTCCTTATCTTCGCGTATTGCCGAATTAGGAAGAACATTGCTGTACGACTGGCTCTTGTCTCCTATTGAAAACGAGAGGCTCTGTCCTTCGGAAACGTCTCCCGTAACTTCAATGACTACGATTCTGTTTTTGCCCTGACTCGTCGGATCGACTTTAATCTGAGTCACCTTTGCATTTATATTCGAATACCACCATGAGTTTGTGAGCGAGCATTCAGCTCCGATCTGTATTTTTCTTGCTTCTTCGGATTTGAGAGTTGCTTCAACCGAGTATCCCTTGTCTGCGATCTCGATGCTTGCGACTGTTGCTCCGCTTGAAACGGACTGCCCCGCTACATAGTTAACGGAAACAACACGTCCCGCGATCGGTGCGGTAACGAGCGTGTTTTCGGGAGCTTCTGAATACGCTTTCAGCTTTTCGGCAAGCTTGTCAAGTTCTTTCTTCTGTGTATTAAGGTCAAGGCTTGTGCTTGTTTTGGATTCGTTAATATCCGCTTTTGCCTGTTTGAGACTAAGTTCCGCGTCTGTAACGGCGTCTTTTGCCTTTTTGATGTCGTCAAGAACGGTTTTTATGTCTCTCGTCGTTCCCGATTGATTCGTGAGCTTTGTAAGCTCTTTGTTTTTCTCTTTAAGCTGAGACTCATACTTGTCTATATCGTTTTGGCACGAATCGACGATACTCTGATTGTATCCTATCGTTTCGTTTGCCTCGCTTCTGGCGGAGACAGCGTCGTATTGCGCCTTTGCTTCGTCATACGCGGTTTTCGCCTCCGTCATATCGTCGGTGCGCCATTTCAGTTCATTTTGAAGGTCGGTTCTCGATTCGTCTTTCTTGAAAAGCTCAACGTCAGATACTTCGCCTATACCTATGT
>CAKSJC010000267.1 GCA_934462885.1 uncultured Eubacteriales bacterium
GTGCAAAAGAGCTTATGTGCATCCGTGTACTCGGCGGCACAGGCAGACGTTACGCCGGCATAGGCGACGTCGTAGTCTGTGCGGTTAAAAAGGCTTCCCCCGGCGGCGTCGTTAAAAAAGGCGACGTTGTTAAGGCGGTAGTCGTAAGAACCGTAAAAGGTATTCGCAGAAGCGACGGCTCCTACATCAAGTTTGATGAAAACGCAGCCGTTATCATCAATGAAGATAAGAACCCGAAGGGAACACGTATTTTTGGACCTATAGCTCGCGAACTCAGAGAGCACGAATACACAAAGATACTCTCCCTTGCGCCGGAAGTTCTTTAATGGAGGAAGAAGATAATGATTAAAAAGCTTCATGTAAAGACAGGCGACCAGGTTGTCGTAATTTCCGGTAACAGCAAAGGCAAGTCAGGAAAGGTTATCGGCGTTTCTCCCAAGGAAGGTAAGATAATCGTGGAAGGCGTTAACATAGTTAAGAAACACGTCAGACCGAGACCTCCGCAGGAACAGGGCGGTATCATAGAAGCTCCGGCTGCTATGTACGCTTGCAAGGTTCAGCTTTACTGCGACAAGTGCAAGAAGCCCACAAGAGCCGCTCACAAGATCGAAAACGGCAAGAAAATCCGCGTTTGCACTAAGTGCGGCGCTGAACTGTAATCGGGAGGCGTATGATGGCTGCAAGACTTAAAGAATTATACACAAAAGAAGTTGCGCCCGCACTCATGAAAAAGTATGAGTACAAAAGCGTAATGCAGATTCCTAAGTTCGATAAGATCGTTATCAACGTAGGCGCGGGTGACGCGAAGGAAAATTCCAAGGTAATCGACTCAATAATCGAAGACCTCACAACGATCACAGGTCAGAGAGCTGTTCCCACATACGCAAAGAAGTCAGTCGCAAACTTCAAGCTCCGTCAGGGCATGAAGATCGGCGCAAAAGTAACGCTCCGCGGCGAGAGAATGTACGAGTTCATGGACAGACTCTTCAATCTCGCACTGCCGAGAGTACGTGACTTCAAGGGTATCAATCCCGACGCGTTCGACGGCCGCGGAAACTACTCCCTCGGTGTCAAAGAACAGCTTATATTCCCCGAAATCGAATACGATAAGGTAGATAAAATCCGCGGTATGGACATATGCTTCGTTACCACGGCCGCTACCGACGCAGAAGCAAAAGAGCTGCTCACTCTCATGGGCGCTCCGTTCGCAAAGTAAGATAAGAAGGGAGTTATATTATGGCAAAAAAAGCAATGATTTTAAAGCAGCAGAAGGCGCAGAAGTACTCCACACGCGAGTACAACCGCTGCAAGATCTGCGGTCGTCCCCATGCTTATCTTCGCAAGTACGGTATCTGCCGTATCTGCTTCCGCGAACTTGCCTATAAGGGTCAGATTCCCGGAGTTAAGAAGGCTTCTTGGTAATAGGGGGCTAAACTGCCGGACAGGACCGCGCGTACGGGAATATGCGTGCGGAATAAAGAATGTTTCTTAAACGCCGCCGCGTATAACCTCCCGCTCATAAAAGAGCGGGCGCGTCGATTTGGTTCTGTTCCCGGACAGGCTCGCTCGTGAAAACGAACGGCAAAACGACTGACCGCGTGCGAGGCGGTTTACCCGCCCCAAACGCTCAGTATAAACCCGGAAACGGGAAAGTCAATACCGACAGGAACCGAACGGTTTACCATCGGTAGCAGCCGGACAAAGCTGTGAAAACCGCAGAACTGCCCGGCAGCAAGAACAAAAATTACTTGCATGACAGGAGGAAACTAATATGCAGATTTCAGACGTTATCGCCGATATGCTGACAAGAATCAGAAATGCGAATAACGCAAAGCACGAGACAGTTGATATC
>CAKSJC010000268.1 GCA_934462885.1 uncultured Eubacteriales bacterium
CCTTGCGTCCGTTTGACGTTTCTTTTCAAAGCTATACAAAATGCAATAATGCACCATCTACCGTGATCGAATTTACTCTTTACGAAGGTCGTAACCGAGAAATCAGAAAAATATGCGCAAAACATGGATACAAATTACACCGCCTAACAAGAATTTCTATCGGAGATATTACTCTTGATGGAATAAAAACCGGAAAATGGCGTTATCTTTCCGATGAAGAAATTGAATATCTATATAATGCGGAGAAATAAAATGTTTAAAATACAGCCTGTCAGATCAAAGGAACTGCAAAAAAATATTGCTGATTCTCTTAAATGTAAATTTCATGAAAATACATATGCATTTTTTGCAGGAGAACTTACTTCAGATGCTTCAGAAATAGCAAAAATAATAGCAATGTGCCAGTTCGAGTATACACCTGACTATGCATCAATAAAATCCCTTGTCATAGCTGACGGATCAGAAAAAGATGAATCGATAACAATTCTTATCCGAACCGTTATGAATTTCTGTTATCGCGCCGGGATTCCGGTTATATATTTTGATGAGGAAAGTATATCAGAGGAATACTTGCGCTCAATTGGATTCAGAAACGAGAACCACAGATGGGCGATAAATCTGAAAAAATTCTACCTTTCTCCCTGCCGCTACAACAATGAAGAAAATTAAAGTTATCGCCGTTTCCGACTCATTTAAGTCGGCAGCTTCGTCAGCAGAGATTGGCGAAAGTATAAAAAAAGGTTTTATATCTCGATCTGACGCGTTTGATGTCACAGTTCTTCCGGTAGGCGACGGCGGAGAAGGAACCGCAAAAGCTCTTATGTGTGCCCTGCAAGCCGAAAAAAGATATGTAAAGGTTTCCGACACACATCGCGAAAAAGTATTGCTTGAGTACGGAATTTTCAGAAAAAACGGTAAAATAGTCGGTTTTTTTGATATGGCTTCGGCGGCAGGAATCTCATACTCCAAAAAGCACGCTTCAAAAATAATGTCGGCAACAACATACGGCGTCGGAGAAGCAATAAAACATCTTGTATCAGAAGAAAATTGTAATGAAATACTTATAGGACTTGGCGGGAGCGGGACAAACGACGGCGGGATAGGTGCGCTTTCAGCTTTAGGCGCCGCTTTCTTTGACAAAGATTTAAGACCAATCGACGCCGGTATGGGCGCTTCCATTCTTTCAGACGTTCGAGTATGTGATCTTTCAAAAGCCCTTAATGCTTTATTGAATGTAAGGCTTACTTTACTATATGATGTTTCCGTTCCTCTTATGGGAGAAAACGGCGCAAGCAGGATGTTTTCTAAACAAAAAGGCGCAAGTGTGAGCGAAGCTGATATTCTCGAAAAGTCAATGAAAAATTTTGCTTCAGTAATGGATAAATATGCCGGAAGATGTGTTTCGGCAGAACAAGGAACAGGTGCCGCAGGCGGATTAGGATACGCGTTGAGGCTGATCGGCGGCGAGCTGGTTAGCGGCGCTTCATATGTTCTCGAATTGCTTGATTTTCGTCATATCGCAAGAGAAGCGGATATCGTTATAACAGGGGAAGGAAAGACAGATATTCAAACCGCAGCGGGAAAGCTTCCTTCAATTGTAGCGGAATATTCACAGCCGACTCCGGTAATTTGTCTTTGCGGATTCTCTCAACCGACTCGTGAACTATATGAAAAAGGAATCACGTCGGTGTTTTCCATTGCAGACGCTCCCATGACTTTTTCGGATTCTGTATCAAGAACTCTTGAACTGGTTGAAAAAGAAGTATATAATAT
>CAKSJC010000269.1 GCA_934462885.1 uncultured Eubacteriales bacterium
TATCTTCCCTCCGCTATAAGCTTTCTTACATTTGCGAAAGAGGTCGTTCCGGAAGAACTGTATGTGTTTCCGTAAGAATGGAAGGAACCGTTGCCGCCGCTTTGTCTCTCGCGCTGAATTGTATCGTAAGCTTCGTTTATTTCCTTCATTACCTCTTCACACTCGGCGGCTTTCGCCGTTCCGGCGTAATTATCGGGATGATATTTTCTCGCAAGCTCACGGTATGCTTTTTTCACCTCGTCATCGGTTGCCGAACGTGAAATTCCTAATACTACATATGGATCTCTCATTTACTGCATCATATCCTTTGGTAAAACGTCTCTTTTATTTTCTGTTTTTCTCTTTTCTCCGGAAAGAATCCTGTTTAATGAGACCGGAAGCCCGAGATATACAATATTTTTTATTATTGGAGTATACGGATTTGATTTATCGAGTCTTTCGATATATTTCTCAAGCAAAGATAAATTCAAAAGAGCGGCTGTCATGACAGACTCCTTAAGTACGGGAGATATTTTCCCGTTTTCAAGCGCCTTATCCCCCCAACTTAAATAAAGCGGATTATATCTGCCGCGTTTTACGTCGCACGGCAAATCGTCTGCAGCGTCGCACACATAAATAAAACGCCCTATCCCGCGTCCGATATTTCCTGCTATATCGCGTTTTTCTCCATTAAATCCCGTCGAAAATCCAAACGCCAAAAGCTCTCCGAATATGCCGGAAGTACAGTCTATGGAATCGCATCTTTCAAGTTCGGCTTGAGAAAGCTCTATCAGACACCCTCTTATTTTTTCGGTAAAATCACTTGTGAGATTCTTTTCTCCGCGTCTCGACATATGTGAAAGAAAAGGCTTAGCCGCCGCGGAACGAAGCTTTATCGCGCCTTTTTCATCCAAAATGTCGTCGTCGTTTTTCAGTTTTAAAAGAAGAGATGAAAATGACGCCGCATATCTTAATTCTTCGTTGTCACGCAGGACAAGTCTTTTTTTTCTCATGTGCGCCGGACATCTAAACGTTTCAAATTCCGGAGGGATTTCCGACAGCGCCGTTCTTACCATTGCCAAAAAAGTAAGGTCATACGACAATGTCAGACGCGAAAGCTGTCCCGTAATTTTTCCGATCGAACGACAAAGTCCGCAGTATGCGGCGCGGTATTTTTCGTATTCGCCGACCTTCAGTTCATTTACGAAAGGTCTTATATATCCGTACATATCCCGCGCTCCGTATATCCGTATAAAAGTAATCAAAATGTTCAAAAGTCTGTCGAATAATATGTTATCTCAAAACGCGGGGTTTTACAATAAACTTTTTGTAAATATAATTTAAATATAAAAATTTAAAGAGTATTAATCTCATAAAACATTTCTGTCATACAAAACGCTCATATCACATTTTAAATTCAGCCGCGTCAAAAAAAACAAAAAAGTTCGAAAAAAGCTATTGACAAAACAAATGCTCTGTGGTATCATAATAAAGCGCAAAGGCAAGAGTACAGAAAAACACATAAGTGAACATAAAAAATATGCGGGTGTAGTTCAATGGCAGAATTCCAGCCTTCCAAGCTGGCCGTGTGGGTTCGATTCCCATCACCCGCTTCACTCCGTTTAACGGAGATTTTTTATGTACCTTTAGCTCAGTTGGATAGAGCAACTGCCTTCTAAGCAGTAGGTCGAGGGTTCGAATCCCCCAAGGTACGTTTCGTTGTTTCTCATACCGAGAACAGCGTTTATATATGCTGCAGCCACTGACCATTGTTAGGTCATGCAGCGAGTT
>CAKSJC010000270.1 GCA_934462885.1 uncultured Eubacteriales bacterium
GTCCATGATCACCCCTCCGCGCGCGGCGATTTTTTTCTGCATATCGAGAAGAAAAGCTCTGACTTTCGGTATTTTTGAAACTGCCGAAGCATATGCGGAAGCTTTTTCCGTTCTGATGCACTCTCCCACACTTTCTCCGTTCAGTTTTACTTCCTGACCGTGCTTGCCGTGTGAAAGCTCGATCTTTATTTCGGGAAGGCAGGCAATTATGCCGTCGGTATCGTCCTTTGAAATACCGTGCATGGCGGCATAAAGTCCGACGGTGCGATACAGTGCGCCCGTATCCACATACACAAGTCCCGTTTTTTCCGCGACCGCTTTTGCTACCGTACTTTTTCCCGCTCCGCTCGGTCCGTCAAGAGCGACTCTTAATTTATTTATATCCATTTTGTTTTTCTCTCCGTTTTTTCGCGTTGCTCTGTTTTTAAGCTGCGCTTCGGCTCTTAACTTTATTATGTGCACCGGCAGCGGTCATTATTTGCGCATACCGATCTTTTATTCCGAAATTTCGGGTGTTTTTGCAGGACGGAAAATTTACCCTTGCATAATTTACAACATTAAAAATTTATCTTATTTTTTTATGCTCATTATATACACGCGGCTCCTTCTCCCGCTGCGCGCGCCGTTGAAAAAGCTATCTGCAAATTATATCCGCCCGTATATGCGTCAACGTCGATGATCTCTCCCGCGACAAAGATGCGCGGATGATTTTTCAGCGCCATCGTTTTCGGATTTATTTCTTTGACGTCGACTCCGCCGGACGTAATTATCGCCTCGTCAATAGCTCCGAAGCTCTTTACTCCGATATCAAACGATTTCAATACCGTGACAAGGGCGAGTCGTTCCTCTCGCGTCACGGAAGATACTTTTTCCCGTCCGTCTATCCCGCTTTTCTTCACGACATACGGGATAAGCTTTTTCGGAAGAAGATCGTCCAAAGAATTTATAAAATCGCGCGCGGCGTATTTTGAAAAATCCGCGAGAACCCGACGATTAAGCTCTTCCGCGGTAAGCGCGGGCTTTAAGTCGACAGACAGGCTGTACGTCTCGGGCGCGTCCGACTGCATATTGGCGGAAGCGGAGAGCACAAGAGGTCCCGACACCCCCGTATGGGTAAACAGCATCTCGCCTATTTCGGAATATACGCTATTTCCTCTCTTGTCACGCACGCTCAGACGAACGTTTTTTAATGTAAGCCCCGCAAGTTCAAAGTAGTTTTCTTTCGTTATCACCGGCACGAGAGAGGGTTTTAGCTTTGTCACTTTCACTCCGATATCCGCAAGCATACGGTGTCCGTCTCCGGTTGAGCCGGTAAGAGGATACGACACGCCTCCCGTTGCGATCACCGCAGCGTCAAAGCAATACTTTTCGGGATCTTTTTCGCCGCTTGCCGCGCTTACCGTAAGCCAAACTTTTTCCCCCGCGTCCTCAACGGCGGCGACTCTTTTATTATACTTCACCGTAACGCCGAGTTCTTCCATTTTTGCGCACAGCGCGTCTCTTATATCCGCAGCTTTATCCGAAATCGGGAAGACACGTCTCCCGCGCTCGGTTTTCAGCGGAACTTTGCAGTCCTCGAAAAATTTCATCACATCCGACGGAGTATAGCGGTTTAACGCTCCGTAGAGAAATTTCGGATTCGTTCTTACCGCGGCAAGCGCTTCCTCGGGAGTACAGTTATTCGTTACGTTGCAGCGTCCTTTTCCCGTGATCTTCAGTTTCTTCCCGGCATAAGGGTTTCGCTCGAACACGCAAACGTCGGCTC
>CAKSJC010000271.1 GCA_934462885.1 uncultured Eubacteriales bacterium
GTGCAGGCTTTTGTATTAGCTTCGGCTGTAATTTTGTCTTTTCCGTTTGCGAGAACATAGAATTTTATCTTTGGTTCCGTTCCTGACGGACGAGCTACGACAACGCAGCCGTTTTGTGTCTTGTAGTATATAACATTAGACTGAGGGAGTCCCGTTTTTGTGATTTCTCCCGTTAGGAGATTCTTTGAAGTGTCTGACATATAGTCTCTGACGTTTATGACGGGGCTTCCTCCTATTGTTTTGGGATTTTCACTGCGCAGTTTATCCATAAGAGCATTTATCTTGTCTTTTCCGTCAAGTCCCTCCATGTATATCTCCGCCGAGTTTTCCATATAGAAGCCGTATTTTTGATAAAGGGAATCGACAGCGTCTATAAGAGTCATACCTTGCAGAGAATAGAAAGCAGCCATTTCGCAAATGAGCATGGAAGCTACTACTCCGTCTTTGTCTCGTGAATAATTTCCTTTCATGTATCCGTAGCTTTCCTCATATCCGAGAAGGAAAGTTCCGTGTCCTTCTCGTTCGTGCTCGCCGACGACTTCAGCTATAAATTTAAAACCTGTCAGGACATTGAAGAGATCAACGTGATGTATTTCACATATTTTGGTGGGCATTTCGCTTGTAACGATAGTTTTTATCGCATAAGCGTCTTTCGGCATCTTATTTTGTTTTTCAAGAGCCGTGAAAATATAATCGAGAAGCAGTGATCCCATTTGGTTTCCGGTTATACAACGGAATTCGCCGTTTTTGTCCCTTGCCATTACTCCGACGCGGTCGCAGTCAGGGTCAGTTGCGATAATAAGATCCGAATTGACAGCGGAAGCAACTTTAATTCCTTCGGCAAACGCAGCCGGGTACTCAGGATTAGGCTTTTCGAGTCCGGGGAAGTTTCCGTTTGGAGTCATCTGCGCGTCAACTGTATTTATATGCTTAACGCCGATGCGTCGAAGAACTTCCGGGACAATTCTGTATCCGGCGCCGAACAGGGGGGTATAGACCACTTCAAGGTTGTCTGCTGCGCGTTCAATCACATTCGGATATACCTGCTCATCCATGACTTTTTTTATGAACACCTCATCAAATTCTTTTCCTACCATTGTGATGAGAGAGCGGTTCGCCTTATCCGGGGAGGGAACACCTTCAAAAATATCGCTATTGTAAATATAAGAAGAAACGTGATCGGCGATTTGTTTTGTAGGCTGAGCGCCGTCATCCCAGTAAAGCTTGTATCCGTTGTATGCCGAAGGATTGTGAGAAGCTGTGATATTTATACCGGCGATGCAGCCGAAATATCTTACTCCTGCGGATAGCATGGGGGTAGGGCGGAGTTCATCGAAAAGATATACCTTAATTGCGTGAGCTGTGAGGACTTCGGCGCATCTTTCGGCAAATTTTTTCGAATTATGCCTGCTGTCAAAACCGATTATGACTCCGCGTTTTTTTGCATTTTCATCCAAAGTTTCGATAACTCTGGCAACCCCTTCCGTAGACTGTGCAACGGTGTAGATGTTCATCATTCCGCATCCGGCTCCCATTTTTGAGCGCAGTCCGCCGGTTCCGAACTCCATATATGATCCGAAGCGCAATTTGATCTCATCGTCATTATCGGCTATGGAACGGAGTTCAGCTTTGGTTTCTTCATCGACTTTGTCCGATTCAAGCCATCTCAAGTACCTTTTTTTGTAGTCTTCCATAAGTTTACAGCCTTTCTTTAGAAAACAAAACTGATTTTGTGTGATCTATTGTTTATATTTTTAGT
>CAKSJC010000272.1 GCA_934462885.1 uncultured Eubacteriales bacterium
TAATACCTCGCTCTGAGGTAATACGTTCCTGTCTCGGTGTCGTAATACTCGCCGCAGTATCTGAATGGGTTTGTGTCAGCGTCACTCGGCTCTGATTCATTACCGAATGCGTCGTAAGCGCAAGTCAGCTCACAAAATGAGCTGACTTGTCCCGTTTAATTGCTTTTTAAAATGAGCCTCTTTTACATATCATCTCTCAATTCCTTATAGTACGAAAGATCCTCATTCATCCTTTTTTCTAATTCATGCTCTTCTATATATCTTGGATTTTTTCCATCAACACAGTAGTCTTTTGAAATTATTACTCCTCTTGCAATATTCTTTTCCATTAAATCTATCATCTCATTAATAACAGACTTAAAGAAATTTATATCCCCTCCATCTCTTTTTCTTTTATATTCCTCTGCAAGATTAACTACACTTTCAGATCCACAGCACACCGTAAATGTATCTATATCGTCAAACCTTTCTTTTACTAAGTTAACCAATGTCATTATCACATCTTTTCCTATATTACTTTCAACAACTCGCTCATAACTGAAAATAGACATTTGCACCTCAGCATTATTAGTTGCAGTTTTTATAATATTTTCATTTTTTATAATAAGCTCTTCCCTCCATTTTTTTCTGACTTCTTCAGGAATTTTATATTTTTCAAACTCTTTCAATACCATATCTTTCCACATGCCAAACATGCTTCCATCGTATTCTATAAAGAGCTCCTTTGCTTTTCTTTCGTTTTCTTCTTTTCTTTTTTTCCACATTTCCTTAAATATGCACCTCATTTTACAGCCCTCCAGACATCTCCGTCTTTGACAAAACTATATCCTAAACTCAAAAGATACTCAATTTCCTTCGCAAAAAAGCCGGTAGCCTTTTCAGGATCATGTGATAAAAGAATTTCCTTTCCCGCATCAATTTGTTTATTCAAAAATTCTCTGTTTATATACCACATATTTTTCTTGCCTATTTCAGCTTCTATCACATTCCATTCATCGCCAAGGTCAAAATATGTTGCATGCATTTTTTTTGCAACATCAGTATATTTTATCCCATCTTGCTTAAATTTTCCAAGAACAACTCTCGAATATTTATCATTATGTGTTCCTCTTACAGCATATCCATATATTTTACAAGCAAAATCATCAATAACTTCTCCTGTTTGAACTATTGCGCTTCCCATAGACGCAACCGCGAGAGAAACATTCATTACAGCGTCATAAAGATTTTCGCCCATATCATCTTTGACGGGATTTTTACCTGTAATCGACTCAACAACCTCAGCTGTTCCCTGTATCGCAAGTGTCATGCCTGCTGTTGCCAGTGCAGCATATCCAAGTGCAACAACCGCTGTTGCAGCCCCTCCGGTTGCGACAACCGCTGCTACTGTAAGTACTCCTACTGTTGCAAGAATAGCTCCTTGTACAAGCTTATTCCAATCCGGCCAGTGTCCGCTTGGGTCAATAAACATAAGCGGATTATTCCAACAATAGGTATACAGGTTCAAGCTTAGCGGGTCTTTTACGTTGATATTAATTCCTAAGTCTTGCTGAGTAAATCTACCTACCGCAGGGTCATAATACCTCGCTCTGAGGTAGTACGTGCCCGTTTCGGTATCGTAATACTCCCCGCAGTATCTGAACACGGGTTTGCGTCTGTACTGCTCGTCCTATAAACATCGGCATCGTCGGGAACTCTTCGCGTATCTGAACGGGTTTGCGTCTGTACTGCTCGGGTTAGTCTCATTACCGAAAGCG
>CAKSJC010000273.1 GCA_934462885.1 uncultured Eubacteriales bacterium
TTATGTTTATATATGGAAGAGATTCAATCTTTCCCGTAAGTGTAAGAGATGATTCTTCGGAGCATAACGGAAAAGCGAGTAAAAGACCTGTTGCAAATTGAGACGAAACATTTCCGGCAAATGAAAACTCCCCTCCGGAGAGCTTGCCGGAGAGTGATATAACATTGCCTTGCTGTCGAATTACGGCGCCGTGAGCTTCAAGAGCTTCTTTCAGGGGAGAGAGAGGGCGAGAGGCAAGCCGCCCGCGGCACAAGAGATCCGCGCCGCATCCGAGAGCGGCGATAACAGGAAGAAGAAATCTCAGCGTCGAACCCGATTCTCCGCAGTCAAGAGTCGGATGATTCGGGAGTTTTTTTATAGGATCAACGCTTATCACACCGTTTTCGCTTGTTATATGTGCTCCCAGAGAATTAAGCGCACCGACCGTCGCGTCAATATCCGCGCTTGACGAAGAACAGATGATATCGGTTTTTTTGTCAGATAAAGTAGCGCATATCAGAAGTCTGTGAACATGCGATTTTGACGGGATAGCGGAAAGCCGTCCCGCCGCTGCCGCAGGATGAAGAGTTATATCCATTGTTCACCCTCCGTTAATTCAGTGAGCATGCTTAGAATGTCTGAGGCGGGATATTTTATGAGTTCTGCTTTTCCGAGACTGATCGGCATAACAAGAGTCACGCCGCCGCCTCTTATTTTTTTGTCGTGGAGAGCGGCGGAATATATTTCCTTCGGTGTAAAACGCTTATATAAATCGGGATCCAGAGAATACTTTTCCAGTAATGAGCGAATGGTTTCCGGTATATCGGACGCGCAAAGCTTTTTCTTTACGGCGATAAGTGAAATAAGATACATACCCGACGCCACAGCGTGACCGTGAGCTATCCTGAAATCGGAGAGTTGTTCTATGGCGTGACCGAAAGTATGCCCAAGGTTTAATAGTTGGCGTTCCCCATGATCAAAAGGATCGCGGGAGACAATATCGACCTTGGCATTTACGCATAAGGAGATTATTTTTTCCATGTCGGGAGTCTTTGCGGGTAGAAGCGAGATAAGTTCGGGTGTATTAATGAAAGCGTATTTTATAACTTCCGCCATGCCGTCTGAAAAAAACTCGGGGGTAAGCGAAGCGTGAAGCAACGGATCGATCAGCACAAGGGACGGCTCATGAAACGCTCCCGCGAGGTTTTTCCCGAATGCGAGATCAACGGCGGTTTTTCCGCCGACCGAAGAATCGACCGAGGCGAGGACGGATGTGGGAATACCGACGTATTTAATCCCGCGCAGATAGACTGCCGCGGCAAAACCCGCAAGATCGCCGACGACTCCTCCGCCGAGAGCTATTATCATGTCGGTTCTTGTTAATTTTTTTTCTGCCAGAGCTTCAAGAAGTTCCGAAAGAGTATTCATGTTCTTACTTCTCTCGCCGTTCGGAAAAATAAACTCATAAACGTTTTTAAACCCTTCTTCGGCGAGAATTTTTTTCAGCTTTTCTCCGTACAACGGGTATACGCGGTCATCTGAAACGATCATCACGGAGAAGGGCGCGCATGTATCCGCGATGAGTTTGCCAGAGCGCTGGAGAATACCGTTTTCAATCAGTATGTTATAAGTTCCGGCGTTGATTTTCATATTTTCTCCGATCTTTTATTTTATTCGGTTATTCTTCTTACTTGCTTTCAATTCTTTTTGGAAATTCCGTCTGATATTTCTTTGGCTATCCTTCCGTCGCGAAGAAGAGTGCA
>CAKSJC010000274.1 GCA_934462885.1 uncultured Eubacteriales bacterium
GAGGTGACGAGCATCGATATTATAGTAGGAACTGCAAGTTTTCCTATAAGTTTCTCTACCGGCTCAGTAGTCATTTTTATATATTTTGTATCTCCGTAATCTTCACCGACGGAATTATTTTTTGTTTTTTTTACTTCTTTTTCCATGCTATTTCCTGTTTAATTTGTTTCATAATATTTCCGACAAACGCTTTCAATTAAATTTATTGTCGTTTGTCAGCTTTTTTATTTCACGCCAATTCGGCATATACAGATCCAGGAAAGCTTTAAAATCTGATCCGTGATTTCTTATTTTAAGATGCGTTACTTCATGAAGTATTACATATTCCAAGCACTCTTCAGATCTCTTAGCAAGCTCAAGATTAAAAACTATGTTGCCGTTTTGTGTATTACAGCTTCCCCATCTTGACCTCATTCTTTTTATCTGCCATGATGATGATTTAAGCCCCGTTGTTTTTTCCCACTTTGGTAGGTACATACGTATTTTTTTGCTTAGCTCTGCGCGATAAAACTCATATATGAGTTTCTCTCGCTCGGTGAAGCCGTCATTTTCATGCGCCAAAAGAATGAGCGTATCACAGTTTAAGAGAACGCCACTTTTTTCATCCGATATTTTTACTTCAAGCGTAAACGGTTTACCGAAAAGAAATATATTATCTCCTGTCGCGTATTCCCTCTCAATGATCGGATTTGATGAAAACTGTCTCCTGTGATACTCTATCCAAGAAAGCTTTTCCGACACGAACTCCCGTATGACTCTTTCATCCATATAAACCGGTACAGACAGCTTTATTTTTCCGTCAGGCGGAAGAATACGGAGGTTTAAATTCTTTACTTTTTTTCGTTCGCATTCTATCGTTATCCCGCATATTTCAAGGATAAACTTTCTCTCTGATGTTTTCTCCATTTTAATTCACTTTGCTTCAACACAAAAAAACCCTTTTGCTGATATTCGTCCTCTTTAAAGATCTGATCTTTTTCGGAACCGCAGCAACTCGGGTCTTTTGTTGTAATTAAGAAACTCCGCACATTTTTGCAAATTTATACATTATCTGCGCTGCATCTGCTCTTGTTGCTTTGTCTTTAGGCTTTAATTCAGTTAAATAAATATCGTCGATCAGTGAATTTGCCATACAGTATTCAACGCTCTCTCTTGCCCACCACGATATTTCGCTCTTATCTTCAAATGTAACCGCGACATTCGAAAGATCGGTATTTCCAAGTCCGAGAAGCATTCCGCACTTTGCGATTATCTTATACATCTGCTCATGGTTAAGCTCCCCGGTCGGAGAAAAACTTCCGTCTCCCATTCCGTTTACTATACCGTAAAGAGAAGACCAGTTTATATACGGCGAATACCATAATCCGTCCTCGACATCACTGTAAAGTTTTCCCTTAAACTGTGTGGTATCAACGTTACAGAGCCGTCCGAGGACAGTAACAAACATTGCTCTTGTAAGCGAGGCGTTTGGAGCAAATCTCGTTGAAGATACACCCTTAAACCACCCTTTATTGCATACAAATCTTACGGAATTATAAAAGTAGTCAAGTCTGTTAACGTCGACGAATGGTATAGATTTTATTTTATTGTCAATTGAAAAGTCAGCAATCTCAAAAATCACCTTTTCGGAATTTGACAAGTCGTTTGGCGACGATGAAATTATATACTCAAGATCATTCTTAAATACCGTCGATCCCACTATCATTTTACTTCCGCTATATTCATAAAAAATATTTACT
>CAKSJC010000275.1 GCA_934462885.1 uncultured Eubacteriales bacterium
ATCTATTATATCCTCCACAACCAAAGGCACGAACAGCTCAATCATTGCCTCAAAAAGCTTAAAGAGCGGTCCCAAAATAGATTCAATCGTATAAGCCTTTAAGTACTTGAATAAACTCTTCAAAATAGAATATCCTTTCTTCTTTTCCCATTGATTTTTTTATTATATCATAATGCGGAAAATATATCAAGTTTTTTCCGTTCTTTCCGCTCTAAGGAAATTAGCTGTTCTAAGTAACAATATGTGTATAAAGATCATCCGCCGGACAAAGCATTGTCCGGCGGATGATCTTTATACTTCAAATCCCATTTTATCGTAAAGTTTGTACTCATGCTTTTTACCTGCAAAATTCATTTCGGATCTTCTGCACATTTCCTTCTGAACGGATTTTTTCGGCAAAAAATACATTTTTCCATCTTTAATAAAATGCACACCTGTCTCAAAAAAGTTGAAAGAGACGTTATTTTTCTCGCACTGGGTACGAAGAAATTTCACCCATTCAAAATCAAGCGGTCTTGCGCCTTCATAGTTCTCGCCTCCGCATGATACTTCCTCGATCATTCCGCCTTCAAGATATGGCGATACGTCCACTTTTTCAAGAAGCGGAGCACAAACTATGCCTTTATGCTTCAACGGAATATTAAGAAAACTTGGCATTCGTTCATCTGCGCGTTTTTGATTTTCACACGTTACACTTATTTTGACGTTATCCCATCCTTCTCCCCAATCGGACGGAAAGGCGGCGGCAATGCGTGAGACGCGTTTTGTGATTATCGAAAACCTGACGTCCCGTCTTTCACGTATCATATCCCACGCTTCTTCTCTCCATTTATCGGCTTCTTCAAGGAAAAAATCAGACGTCAGGCACACCATAACCGATTCTCTGGGCGCTAATTTATATTTTCCGTTTTTGTCGGTTTCTATGGGATAATAAAACTCTGTCTTTGTTTTGTAGATATCCGCTCCGTCGATGCCTCTTTTTCTGTCAAGATAGAACATATAACAATTTTTACAGCCTTCGCTGTATTTACGGCAACCGTGCCACGGATTCCAAATGTTTCTCATAAGCCCGCTCTTACTTGCAGTTTGCAAACTGTCAGCTGTCACTCTTTAACTGTATATCCCTGAGCTTCAACTGCTTTTTTCAGGGTTTCATACGGTACATCTTTGGAAAGCTTTACGACAGCTGTTCCCTTTTTGTGATCTGCAACTGCTGATTCAACTCCGTCGATCTCCTCAAGGCATTTCTTTACTCTTCCCTCGCAATGCGAGCACATCATTCCTTCAACTTTCAATGTTTTTTCCATGGTTTCTTCTCCTTTTGTTATGTTTATTTCAATTTTTGATTCGTCTTTTTTGAATTTTCGTGTGTCCTTTATATTAAAAAGATTTAATCTCAGAGCGTTTGCAACAACGCAAAAGCTTGAAAGAGACATTGCTGCCGCCGCAAACATGGGATTAAGCTGCAGTCCGAAAAGCGGAATAAAAACTCCGGCTGCTATCGGTATACCTATTGTATTGTAGAAAAACGCCCAAAACAGGTTTTCATGAATATTTCTGAGCGATGCTTTACTAAGTCTAATAGCAGCAGCAGCGTCAGAAAGTGAACTCTTCATCAAAACAACGTCGGCTGAATCTATGGCAACGTCAGTTCCCGCCCCGATTGCCATTCCAATATCTGCTCTTGTGAGTGCAGGTGCGTCGTTTATTCCATCGCCCACCATTATAACCTT
>CAKSJC010000276.1 GCA_934462885.1 uncultured Eubacteriales bacterium
GATGTAAGTCCATCGTCATCTGTTATGATACCGCCCCAGTTAAAACATTTGAGTCCTTCGGTAGTTGATTTTATAAGAGGATTCGGACTTGTTCCGATTGCCATTATAACACAGTCCACATCAAAAGAAAACTCAGAGCCTTCGATTTCAATAGGTCTTTGTCTTCCATCCTCATCAGGTTCTCCAAGCCCCATTTCCATGCACTTGATTTTAGATACGTTTCCGGCATTGTCTCCGATTATTTCTTTAGGATTGGTCAGAAGCTTAAATATAACTTTTTCTTCTTTGGCATGTTCTATTTCTTCCGCACGCGCCGGAAGTTCTTTTTCTCCGCGTCTGTACACTATGTACACGTTTTCCGCTCCCAGCCTCTTTGCGCATCGTGCGGCATCCATGGCTACATTGCCTCCTCCTACTACAGCAACGTTTTTAGCGTGCATAACGGGTGTGTCGGAGTCGTTTTTGTATGCTTTCATTAGGTTTATTCGAGTGAGAAATTCGTTTGCGGAATATACGCCGCAGAGGTTTTCTCCGGGGATACCCATGAATCGGGGAAGTCCGGCTCCCGTGCCGATATATACAGCTTCAAAACCGTCCTCAAAAAGCTCGTCGATTGACAGGACTTTACCTATAATCATATTCGTCTCAATCTTGACTCCGAGAAGCTTAAGAGTTTCAATTTCCTTAGCTACGATAGATTTAGGAAGTCTGAACTCAGGTATACCGTATACGAGTACTCCGCCCGGAGTATGGAGAGCTTCAAATACAGTTACATCGTATCCGCGACGAGCAAGATCTCCTGCGCAAGTAAGTCCTGACGGACCTGAACCTATTATGGCTACCTTATGTCCGTTAGATTGAGGTTTTTTGGGAGTTTCATGGGAGTTTTCATTGTGATAGTCGGCAACAAATCTCTCAAGTCTGCCGATTCCGACAGAATCCCCTTTTAATCCTCTTACACACTTTGCTTCGCATTGACATTCCTGAGGGCAGACTCTTCCGCAAACAGCCGGAAGAGAGCTTGATTCGGTTATTATATTATAGGCGCCTTCATAATCTTTTTCGGTTATTTTTTTTATAAATGAAGGTATTTTTATTTCCACAGGGCATCCGGAAACACATGGCATGTTCTTGCAGTTAAGGCACCTTTCAGCCTCAATAAGAGCTGTTTCTTCACTATATCCAAGCGCAACCTCATCATAATTATTTATTCTTAATTCAGGAGACTGCGCAGGCATTTTATTTTTATTCGGTGACATATTCGGCATTTTTTTATTTTTCCTTTTTCAGAAGATTACATTCCGTTTCTCTTGCGTGCAGTTCAAAATCTTTATACATAGCTCCGCGTTTCAGCGCTTCGTCAAAATCCACTTCGTGTCCGTCGAATTCAGGACCGTCAACGCATGCAAATTTTGTTTTTCCGCCTACTGTAAGTCTGCATCCCCCACACATTCCGGTTCCGTCGATCATTATCGGATTCATGCTGACGATTGTTTTAATTCCGTATTCCTTTGTCAGAAGTGAAACGAACTTCATCATAACAAGAGGACCTATTGCTATTACTTCATCATATTTTTCTCCGGATTCTATTAGATCGCGCAGGGCGTTTGTAACAAGTCCTTTTGTTCCGTAAGATCCATCGTCAGTCATGAGAAAGAATTTATCAGACACGCACTTAATTTCATCTTTAAGAATTACAAGGTCACGG
>CAKSJC010000277.1 GCA_934462885.1 uncultured Eubacteriales bacterium
GGCTCTATACGTGACAACATCCGCTATGCAAAGCCTCACGCAACCGACGAAGAAGTAATAGCCGCGGCGCGTCTTGCAAATGCGCACGATTTTATCGTAAATCTTCCGGAGGGCTATAATACGATAGTCGGAGAAAAAGGATATTCCCTCTCAGGCGGAGAACGCCAGAGAATCGCTATTGCACGCGCTCTCATACACGATCCGCATATTCTCATTCTTGATGAAGCAACCGCGGCGCTCGACACCGAAACGGAACGCATGATACAGGACGCGGTAAACCGTCTTACCGAAGGAAGAACAACATTCGCAATAGCGCACCGTCTTTCGACTCTTCGCAACGCCGACCGTCTTGCGGTGCTTGATAAAGGAAAACTCGTCGAATTCGGCTCTCACGCCGAGCTTATCGAAAAAAAAGGATATTACTGGCGCCTCGTCATGGCACAGCGTCAGGACTCCGGGATGGTTCCCGCTAAATGATGTTAAACAGAACAAAGTTAAAAGCCGCTGCCGTATGTGAGAAAGATCACACGCGGCAGCGGCTTTAATTCTTGGTTTTTCTTTCGTTTTTTACTTGCGTACAGAGATCTCGCATTCAGTTTTCATAACCGAATGATCATGTATTATCTCACCTATTGAATCGGCGCATATTCTACCCGATTTCGGATTCTTCACGGATACTATATTTCCGGAAATATCTGCATGAACATCAGAATACTCAAACGAGAGATCGCACTCCTCGGTCGTGCAATTAACAATGGTGAGGTTTTTGCAATAGCAAAGAGGCTGAGTTCCTATTATCTTACAATCTATCAGTGTAAGTCCGTCGGAATACCATGCAAGGTATTCTCCTTTAACAACGGAGTTTCTTACCGTTACGTTTTTTGTGTGCCAGAAAGCGTCTTTCGTGTCGAGATACGAATCTTTTAACGTCATGTTCTCCACATACTGAAACGAATATTTTCCTTTCATTCTGAGGTTTGATATTTCAACGTTTCTGCTCTCAAAAAGAAAATACTCTGATGTGATGTCGCAGTCATATATAAAAAGATCAGTACATCTCCATCCAAATTCGGGAGATTCTGCGGTAACTTTATTCATTTTTATATTCTTGCACTCCCGCAGAAATTTAACGCCTTCTATTTTCGTATTGTTTATTGATCCGTCACATGCGTACCACATGGCGGCCCGCACTCCTCCGTCAAGGTAAGAATCTGATATATTAAACCTTTTTGTATGCCAAAAAGGGTAGCGCAGTGAAAAACGGCAGTTTTTCACTGTTATATCTTCTGACTCCTTAAGGGCGGATTCACCGTCGGCAGATCCTGCAAAAGTACAGTTTTCGACTTCCGCGTTATGTAGATTATATAACGCTCTTTCCTCGTCGAATGTTTTGTTTGTTATTGAGTTCATTACGCGTCCTTTCAATTTGTGCTTTTCTAAATGTTTGTCACGGCATACTTTATTTTAAAATCTGTTATTCACGCTTGATTCTTCAACAGTATATTTTGATATCGCTTCTTCGTCAACTTCAACTTCACCTGCCAGGACGACGGCGAGGTGACGATCGGCTCGCACTGCGATTTCGGTCCGAACGTGACGATAACGACCGCGATGCACCCGATGCTCGCCGACGAAAGACTCGCGCTGAAATGCGCTGACGGCGAGAAGCGCAGACTCTGCTACGCGCTCCCGGTTCATATCGGAAA
>CAKSJC010000278.1 GCA_934462885.1 uncultured Eubacteriales bacterium
GCGTATGCCGAAGCGGGAAACAAGATTCGCGCCATACTCAATGAAAAACTCGACGCGGAATTGAAAATGAAGAAAACAGCGTCAAACAGCACCGCCGAACAAAACGCAGGCTCGGAACGCATGTCCAAACAGCTTGACGCCGACACATCCCCGATAACACAAGCTGATATAGAACAGCTCCGTTCAATCGGAAGGAAAAGCATATCCGAATTTACATCGGAGGATATCCGGAAGTCCGAAAAATGGGCGAAAAAATTCTATTCCGAACTCGGTACTAAATCTCCGTTCTTCCGCGCATGGTTCGGAGACTGGCGCGAGAATGATACAGGAAGAACAAACATTGTATCTGTTCCGACTATTGATATTAAGGATGCTGTACTTGAATATGGGGACTACCACATTAAAGATACCGACTGGAATGTTTACGCAGGGCGCACACTCAAAGATGATACTATACATCATTCAGGTGGAGAAAGAATCAATGTGAAATCATTGAATTCAATAGAATCCATTCTCGAAAACGCCGTTTTGCTTGATACCGTTGTTTCGGAAAATAATACCAACAAAAAGGCTAAGTACACAGCATTTTTGCATAAACTATATACTCCGATAACATATAACAGCAAAGAATATTTAGCTGTAGCCACTGTTGAAGAGTATTATGATGAAAGCAAAAATGGCGTTTCAAGACGTGCATATAATCTCAAAAATATAAAAATAGAGTCTGCCGACGGGCGGTTAGAGAAAATCTCCACTTCACCAATGTCTGGCACAGACTCCACTATCAGTATATCCGATTTGTACGCGCTTGTCAAGAGGTACGACAAATATTTTAAGTCTCAGCCGTCAAGCAAAGTCGTAAACGCGGACGGTACGCCTAAAATCGTCTATCACGGAACTACGGCAGAATTCAACACGTTTGAACGCGGAGACATAGGCTTCCATGTCGGAACGCTTGAACAGGCTGAAAACAGAATCGACGGCTCAAAAGACGGACGCATAATGGAGCTTTACGCCGATATAAGAAATCCCCTTTATGCAGCATTCGATTTTGGAGACTGGCACGGGAAAAATACTGCGGGTATGCTCATTGAAACAGAACAGTTTGAAGATTTTGACAATAGAGAAAGTATCGAAAAAAGATTGCAGGAAATATCAAATATGTCGGATAGTTCCGAAGCCGATAATGCGCTCCGAAGCTTCTTGAAAAAACTCGGGTATGACGGAATAGTTTACGAAAACGGATTTGAAGCTTCCGGAGAATCGTACATAGCATTCGACCCCGCACAAATAAAGTCTGTCGACAACCTCGGCACGTTCGACAAGAGCAACGGCGATATCCGTTTCAGCAAGGAAATCAACACCGACGGCATTGAAGTATACACATCAAGCGAAGAAACAAAAAAACTCTCTTACAAAGAGAGAATGGAAAAATTCAAAGACTTGATGGAAAACGAGTATTCCGGAAGAACCGCTAAGTTCAAAGGAGAAAACGGAACAGTATATTACGCTTTGTTTGACAGCAAAGACGTAAGTAAAAATATTTACGGTGATACAAAATCGGATAGACTCGGAAGAGAAGCTAAAATAAAGCTTGGAGCAGACGGAGATATATTTGATTTAACCGAAAATTCCGTTTACGATTATACTTCAAAAGAAAGCGGTAAAAAAACACCGGCTC
>CAKSJC010000279.1 GCA_934462885.1 uncultured Eubacteriales bacterium
CCTTTCCGAAACAGAAGCGCGTACCTTTTGAACGAGAGCAATGAGAAATCCAAGCGTTAAGAATGCACCCGATGGTAAAAGAAATATGGATGCGGGAGAAAACCAGTCTCCGAACACACGAATACCGCCCGATCCGTCAGCTGCCGCAAAAAGCGCGCCGGTGCCAAGGAGCTCTCGTATTGCAGCTATACAAATGAGTGCAAGCGTAAATCCGATCCCCGTCGCTACTCCATCAAGAAGAGACATGAGAGGCGGATTTTTTGACGCATATGCTTCGGCTCTTGCAAGAATAATACAGTTAACTACTATCAAAGGGATAAACAAACCGAGAGAAGCGTCAATCGACGGAAGAAACGCCTTTATAATAAGTTCAACTGCAGTAACGAAACCCGATATTACTACAATATATGAGGCTATGCGTATCTGCTTTGGGATAATGTGTCGCAATAATGAGATAAACAAATTTGAAAATGTTAGTACCACCGTAACAGCTCCGCCCATTCCTATCGCGTTTATTACTGATGTAGTTGTTGCAAGAGTCGGACACATACCGAGAAGTTGTACAAAGGTGGGGTTATTTGTTATAATATCCTTCCGAAAAAGCTCGCCTATTTCTTTTTTCATTATTACTCCTCCCCGCTATTTGCCGTTCTTACTATCATTTCAAGGTCAACGGCTATGTCGAGAGCGTAATTTACTCCCTCTGCTACAGCTTTGGAACTATACGTTGCGCCTGAAATACCGTCGAAATTTTCACCGATTTTAACGCTTTCCGATAAACCGAAGAATCTTGACAAAAAACCGGCTGCAGTGATCTTCGATCCGACGCCGGGAGTCTCCGAGTGACTTAATATCTTTATTCCGCAAACCTTTTTTTCGGCGTCGATACCTATCATCATTTCAACTGCTCCGCCATACCCGGATCCGGATACATTTACGGCATATCCGAGAGCCATGCCGTCCGCTTCCGTCACGTAAAGAGTTTTCCCTTCTTCATATTCATACGGAATTACAGAATCCGAGTCGGGAAAAAGTGCTTTTACTGCGTTGGCCGTATTCTGTGCCTTATTGTCGGATATTACATCTTTTGTAATATAATTTACTGTTGACAGGAGAAGTGCAACCGAGGCGCAGATACACGTGAGTATAACGATAAGCTTTATAAGATATCCTGTTGAGATCTGTTCTGATTTGTTTTTGCTTTTTTTGTTTTTAATTTGTGCACTGTTTTTCGTATTATCTCGATTACCATGTACGGATTTCTTATTTTTTATCGTCTCTTTGAAAACGCCGCAATTCTCTTCGTTTGGCACACTATTGCCTCTTTCAAGCGTTCCCTCTTTTTTTCCATCGATAATAGGAGAGACATCGCTGATAAATTCTAATTCTTTCTTAAGATCTGTCTCATTTATTCTATGGCTATCTGTCGTTTTGTTTGTTTTAAGCTCATTTGTTTTCGTTATGCCGTCATTTTTTGGCATTCCCGACACCTCCGAATCTGCGCGGCATAGCCGCTTTGTCGATATACCATACAAGAAGATTCATTATAAGTATCGAAAACGAGACTCCCTCCGGATACGCGCCGAAATATCTTATAAGCACCGTTATAAATCCGCATCCTGCTCCGTAAATAAGGCGTCCGCGCGGTGTAAGAG
>CAKSJC010000280.1 GCA_934462885.1 uncultured Eubacteriales bacterium
CAGCCCCGGAATGTGAAGAAACGAAATTTTTCCGGTAGTTCTTGCGTTAATGCGTATCTCTATCGAAGAACCCGCAGGGGAGAGGTCGTCTTTTGTGAAATTTAACGCTACTCCCGCGGCGGTACGTATTTGCCACTTGACAAGATCGACTCCGTAGCGTTGTTCGGTTATCGGGTGTTCGACTTGCAGACGGGTGTTCATTTCAATAAAATAAAAATTCCCATCCGGAGAGAGGAGAAACTCGACTGTGCCGAGACCTGTATACCCGACTTTACGGATTAATTTAAGAGCGCACTCTTCCATTTTTTCACGGGTTTCGGGGGAAAGAGCGGGGCAGGGAGTTTCTTCGATGACTTTTTGTTTATTTCTTTGGAGAGAACAGTCTCTTTCTCCAAGCGAGAGAGCGTTGCCGAAACGGTCGGCTATTACCTGTATTTCAACATGGCGAACCGATGACAGATATTTTTCGAGAAAAACGGAGCCGTCTCCGAAAGCGGATTCAGCTTCCGCTGATGCTTGACTTACGGCGGCTGAAAGCTCGTTTGTCGAAAAAACGGCTCGTATACCTTTTCCGCCTCCGCCTGCGGAGGCTTTGACGAGAAGAGGATATCCGATCTTTTCGGCAAAAGAATGGATGTCATCGCCTTTATTGATAATTCCGCTTCCGGGTATGACCGGAACCCCCACGGAGAGCGCTGTTTTTCTTGCTTCTGCCTTATCTCCCATCATGCGGATAATGGCGGAAGAAGGACCTATGAATATCACTCCTGATTTTTCGGCGGATTCGGCAAAGTCTGCGTTTTCCGAGAGAAATCCGTATCCGGGATGAATAGCCTCCGCTCCGGTTATTTCTGCGGCTGATAGAATATTATTTACATTTAAGTAGCTGTCGCGCACAGCGGTATCTCCTATGCATACCGCCTCGTCGGCGAGCGCAACGGGAAGAGTGTCCGCGTCGGCTTGGGAATAGACTATGACGGTCTCGATACCCATTTCTCGGCAGGCGCGTATTATGCGGAGCGCGATCTCTCCGCGGTTAGCTATAAGGATCTTTGAAAACACGTCGTTCCTCCCGAAGAATTATTTTACGGCGAATGAAAACTCCGCGCTTATTGCAAGCTTGCCGTTTACGCGTCCTTCGCCGCGTGCAAAGTAGAACGCTCCGACTTTTCTTGTTATCTCGCAAGTCATTTCTACGGTGTCGCCTGGAATTACTGGAGATTTGAACTTTACGTTATTCAATCCGGTTAGATACGGAGTGAAGTGTTCGTTGACATTTCCCGCGAGAAGGACGCATGACGACTGCGCCATGATCTCGCATAAAATGACTCCGGGTACGACCGGATTTCCCGGAAAGTGTCCGTTTAAGAACCACTCTTTACCGGTTATATGCTTTTTGGCTACGGCTTTTCCGTCTTCAACATAAGCTTCGTCGATTAGAAGCATATCGTCTCTGTGCGGGAGAATTTTTTCAATTTCGGATTTATTCATTGATTTTACCGTTCTTTCGTAAAGATAACGAAAAAACTCACGCGCGGCGCGTTTTTCTCAAACTTGCCGCGCAGAGTAATTCATGCTTTATTTCAGTCCTCAGCGATTATAAATAACGGCTGACCGTAGTCTACGCGGTCTCCGTTTGAT
>CAKSJC010000281.1 GCA_934462885.1 uncultured Eubacteriales bacterium
GGATAAGCGGATCAGAGGTCAGAAAGTGCATGAGATGCGGAAAATGCTCGGCAACCTGCCCGTCATACGACGAAATGGAATATCATCCTCATCAGTTCGTATACATGGTCGAACGCGGAGATATAAATAAGCTTATGGAGTCTCCCTCTATTTATAAATGTCTGACATGTTTTGCCTGCGTTGAAAGATGCCCGAGAGGCGTTGAACCGGCTAAAGTTATCGAAGCTGTCAGACTTGAGGTTATCAGACAGCAGGGAAAGAATCATCTGAAGTCAGACGATATTCCTGCGCTTCTTGATGACGATCTTCCCGGACAGGCAATAATGACCGCTATGAGAAAATACGCTAAGTGAGAGAGGAGAACATAAAAATGCAAAGAATAGGTGTGTTTGTCTGCCACTGCGGAACCAATATCGCGGGAACCGTAGACGTTAAAATGGTTGCGGAAACACTCGGCAAAGAATCGTCGGTCGTTTTTGCCACCGATTATACTTATATGTGCTCCGAGTCAGGACAAAACCTTATAAAAGATTCTATCCGTGACTATAAGCTCACAGGAGTAGTCGTGTGCTCATGTTCTCCGAGAATGCATGAGGCAACTTTCAGGAAGGCAGCTGCCGGCGCCGGTCTTAATCCATACATGGTAGAGGTCGCCAATATCCGCGAACAGTGTTCTTGGATACATAAAGACAAAGAAGAAGCAACTGAAAAAGCGATAATCCTCGGACGCGCTGCCATTGCAAAGGTACTCTTAAATGCTCCTCTTACCGCAGGCGAAAGCCCTGTAACAAAGAGAGCGCTTATAATCGGCGGAGGTATCGCCGGTATTCAAACCGCGCTTGATATAGCGGAAGCGGGGTTTGAAGTCGATATAGTCGAAAAGAAACCTACGATAGGCGGTAAAATGACGCAGATCGACAAGACATTCCCCACGCTCGACTGCGCGGCTTGTATTCTTACACCGAAAATGGTAGACTGCGCCCAAAATGATAAAATAAGGATATTCGCATACAGCGAAGTTGAATCCGTTTCGGGCTTTGTCGGAAATTTCACCGTCAAGATAAAGAAAAAAGCGCGCTACGTTGATGAAACAAAGTGTACGGGATGCGGTCTTTGCACTGAAAAATGTCCCGTAAAGAACGTTCCGAACGAGTTTAACCTCGGTATGGACAATCGACGCGCCATATATATACCGTTTGCTCAGGCAGTTCCGAAAAAGGCTACGATAGATCCGGATCACTGCAATATGCTCAAAAACGGAAAGTGCGGAGTATGTTCGAAAGTCTGCACCGCGGGAGCTATAAACTATAAACAGACTGACGTGATAATCGAAGAAAAGTACGGCGCGATAGTAGCCGCAACCGGGTTCAACCCTATCTCGGTCGAAAAATACGGCGAGTACGGCTACTCACAGAGTAAGGATGTCATTACTTCTCTTGAGTTTGAGAGACTTACAAACGCCGCAGGTCCGACATCAGGAACTCTTCTTCGTCCTTCAGACGGGAAGCATCCGCATACGATAGTTTTCGTTCAGTGCGTCGGCTCAAGATGTACTCCCGAAAAAGGAAAGACATATTGCTCGAAGATATGCTGTATGTATACTGCAAAGCACGCTATGCTTACCCGTGAAAAAT
>CAKSJC010000282.1 GCA_934462885.1 uncultured Eubacteriales bacterium
AAATCACAGGTTTTCGGATTTTCTATCTGGAAATTCCGATATTTCCACACCAAACGTACTATTTGAACCGTTCATATCAAAAGAACATGCCGAATCTCTAATCTGGCGGCGCGGTGCCCATCTTTGGGATACTCCATCTTCATACATAGATACTCTTGTCTCATTGTCAGAGCGCACAGAATCCGGAACTGTTTTCGCGAATATGCAGCTTTTTGACAATGCCGGCAAAAAAGAGCTTCTTCAATCAATATCGGAATCTCCAATGAAATACCGTGAAATAGAATTTTGCGCAATCTGCTCTACCCAATACGATATATCTCTTTGTGAAAAAAATGAAAACATATCCTTTCTGGCAGTTTACGGAAAAGCCACTTCAAAAAAACTCCCCGTTGTCAGAATGGACGGAGATATCATAGACTCTATACTGCGCGGAGATGAAGGTTGGTTTGCCGCCTGCGACGCTGAATATTACCTTGCGGAATACGGTTCGCGCATAAAAATTATGGGCGGACTCGGAGCTGACAGAATCGCACGCTCCTCTCCGGTCGAGATATACACACGGATAGAAAAACTTGCCGGAGAATATAAAGGCAAATGGGCGTGCGGATCCGGCGGAGAAATTCCAAACGGTTGTTACCTTGAGCTTATCTCTCTCCTCGGAGCATATGCACGTATAAAATAATTACCGAAAATATGAATTTACAGTAAAATCCTTTACATATTTATTGCATTTTTCTTCATGATGTTGTATAATTTATTTCACATAAAAAAGTAAGGAGAATTTATAAATGTATTATTTCCTTGAAGCATCCGGCACAAGTCAGTCTTCCGGCGCCGCTGCGGGTACAGGTATCGGCACTATCATAATGCTTGTCGCTATGCTTGCCATCTTCTATTTCTTTATGCTTCGTCCTCAGAAGAAGCAGGAAAAAGAACAAAATGCCATGAGAGACGCTCTCGCGGTTGGTGATGAGATCACAACTATCGGCGGTATTATCGGAAAGATAGTATCTATAAAAGACGATACTCTCGTTCTCGAAACAACGATGGATAAAACCAAAATACGTATTCTTAAAACCGCTGTACGCAATGTTGACGTTAAAGCCGAAGACGCCGACTGATTGAGAATATAAATTAAACAAACCGTAATTCAAAAAACCAAAGTCCTCATACCGACTTTGGTTTTTTTGTAATTTATCCTCGCCTTTGCGAATAAAATTGAGCAAAGATATCATTCTTTTATCATTCTTTTTCTTAAGAGGAGCCAACATGAAAAATCCAAGCGAAAGAAAATGCGGGATTTTTTTATCCTGTCTCAAAGCTCAATGCGTATGGTTTGCTGCAGCGGTGATAATTTTATTTGCTTTCTGTATAGTTTCTTACTCAACTTCCGACCCTGACGCGGTAACGCACCCGCTTTCGTTATGCGCGCTGTACCTTTCGGCGATAGCGGGAGGGATCGCAGCAGTCAAGTTCTCGGGCGACGGAATAGCCTCCGGAGCTTTGTCAGGACTCATTACCGCCGTAATCGTTTTTTGTATGTCATGTATTCCGTTTCCACCTTCGGGGTATTCTAT
>CAKSJC010000283.1 GCA_934462885.1 uncultured Eubacteriales bacterium
AGCTATTTACTTTATTGAGGGTATTAAAATATTAAGTTTAGGTGCAAGCAAATAATATTGAAAAAATTATCAGACCTTTCCGAAACCGCATATAACATTTCCGTTTATGATATTAAGCACAGCGTATGAAGCCCTGTAAGTGTTGCCGATGCCACCGGGATTTATGAGACGTATCTTCTTGCTTTCGAAAGACGAGATTTCATTTGTATCCTCTGCACGGTGAGTGTGTCCGAATAAAACTATATCTACGCCGTTTACCGCGGCATAATCGACAGCCGATTCATAAGTTAATTTCATGTTGAACGTATGACCGTGTGTGAGCATAAAAGTTATACCGCAGCATTTTACGATTTTTACATACTCTGAGAATGAAGCAGATGGTAAAAAACCGTCGCAATTTCCGAGGACAGAATCGAATGACAGATTAGGGTAAAGTTCTTTTATTTTATTGAAATCACGTATACCGTCGCCGAGGAAAAAAATACGGTCTATCACATCGGCTGAGAGATTATCGGAAATAGCTTTTTCCATGGCGGATACTGAACCGTGAGAGTCCGAAAAGACTAAGATTTTCATATTTTCTAAGTTCCTATAATGTAACAAAAATAAAAAAAGTGTATATACTGTACCGTAGAAAGAACTATGGGGGTATCAAAATGATAAATAAATGTATGATAGATAAGCTTCTCGAAATGCCTGACGATAAGATGCTTATGATGCTCAAAGTTGTTATGTCGAGCGCGGGTATCGATATGTCCGGAAAGAAATTCGATGAAAAAAGTATCAGAAAGCTCCGCGCACTTCTTTCCGAAATTAGGGATTCGGATATAGACAGAATATCGTCTCTTGTTGATATTTATAAAAACGGGTGATAAATATGCCGAATGAAGATGTATCGTCTATTGTAGGAAAGATAATGGAGAATCCGGAATTTCAGAATCTTGTTCGGGAACTAAAGCACGATCAGAATTCGGATAGTGCAGAAAAAAACTCATCCGACGACATAATGAAGAAACTCCCGGAGGTGTTATCAGCAGTCGCTCCGCTCATGGGGAGCATTAGCGGAGGCGGAGAAGAGAAAAAAGAGTCACTTGACGAAAAAAGAGACAAAGAAGATAAAAAAGAATCATCAAATGAAGGGGCAAATCTCTTCGGAGGTTTTGGTATGAAGAAATACGACAAAGCAAGGGCAGAGAAACTTCTTTTTGCTCTTAAACCGTACCTTAACCGCAGCAGGTGTGAAATGATAGATCGGTGTGTTTCGGTGATGCAGATTACCGATATAATGAGTGCGATAGAAGGTGTTTCCGGAATAAAAAAATAGACAAATAACTTTATACAAGAGATCAGTCTTGAGGAGGGATAGTTATTTACAGCAGAAATAATTACAGAAATGAATCTCGTGTATATACTCCTCCGCCGGGATATGACGGTAATGCTTTTTCGGAGAACAGGGTAAAAAGGCATCTTCCGGATAGTGAAGTCTACATAAGCGGGGGAG